>DASRXO010000750.1:0-4998 GCA_035654095.1 Telluria sp. | reverse complement strand
GTCGACTTGCCCGAGCCGGTGGGGCCGGTGACCAGCACCAGGCCGCGCGGGCGCATCGCCAGCTCGCCGAAAATCTTCGGCGCGTTGAGGTCTTCCAGGCTCAGGATCTTGGACGGAATCGTCCGCAGCACGGCGGCCGCGCCGCGCTCCTGGTTGAAGGCGTTGACGCGAAAGCGCGCCAGGCCGGGGATCGCGAACGAGAAGTCGCACTCGAGCACCTCCTCGTACTGCTTGCGCTGGCCGTCGTTCATGATGTCATAGATCATGCCGTGCACGTCCTTGTGCTCGAGCGGCGGCAGGTTAATCCGGCGCACGTCGCCGTGCACCCGGATCATCGGCGGCAGCCCCGAGGACAGGTGTAGGTCGGACGCCTTGTTCTTGACGGAGAATGCGAGTAATTCTGAGATGTCCATTTATAATCCCTGTGCCGTGAATGGGCGCATGCTCCAGTGTGCGCGTTTGCATCGACCTGAACCGCTTTAATTGCCCGCTGAAAATGATTATGTCCACAATCGCCCAGAAACTGCAAGCTGTCGATGCGAGTATTGTCGCCGCGACAAGCGCGTCCGGCCGCCTGCGCGGCGCCGTGCAGTTGCTCGCCGTCTCCAAGACGTTTCCGGCCGACGCCGTGCTGGAAGCGATCGCGGCCGGCCAGTATGCGTTCGGCGAGAATTACCTGCAAGAGGCGCTCGACAAGATCGCGGCGGTGGGCGCGGCGCGCCCGGGGCAGGCGGTCGCGTGGCACTTCATCGGCCCGATCCAGAGCAACAAGACGCGGCCGATCGCGGCCAGCTTCGACTGGGTGCATACGGTCGAGCGGCTGAAGATCGCGCAGCGGCTGTCGGAGCAGCGGCCGGCCGGGATGGCGGCGCTGAACATCTGCCTGCAGGTCAACATCAGCGGCGAGGCCAGCAAGAGCGGCATCGCGCCCGGCGAGTTGCCCGAGCTGGCGCGCGCGGTCGCGCTGCTGCCGAATCTGCGGCTGCGCGGGCTGATGGCGATTCCCGAGCCGCAGGCCGACCCCGCGCAGCAGCGTGCGCCGTTCGCGCTGCTGCGGGCGCTGGCCGAGCAGTTGCGCGGCGAGGGCCTGGCGCTCGACACGCTGTCGATGGGGATGTCGGCCGACCTGCAGGCCGCGATTGCCGAAGGGGCGACCATCGTGCGCGTCGGCAGCGCGATTTTCGGCGTCCGCCATGACGAATAAACGAGCAGGATGAACAGGGGATCGACATGAAGATAGCATTTATCGGCGGCGGCAACATGGCCTCGGCGTTGATTGCCGGCTTGGCGGGCAAGCTGGTGGCGGGGGCGGACATCCACGTGATCGATCCGAATGCGGATGCGCTGGAGCGGCTGCGCGCGCATTTCGGCGTCGGCACGGCGCTCGGGATCGACGGCGCGCTGGCGGCCAGCGAGGTGATCGTGCTGGCGGTGAAGCCGCAGCAGATGCGCGAGGTGGCGGCGGCCTTGCAGGGACATCTGGGCAAGGCGCGGCCGCTGTTGCTGTCGATCGCGGCCGGCATCCGCGGCGCCGACCTGGCGCGCTGGCTGGGCGGCTATGGCGCGATCGTGCGCTGCATGCCGAACACGCCGGCGCTGATCGGGCGCGGCATCACCGGCATGGTCGCGATGGCGGGGGTGGACGCGGCGCAGAAGCGGGCCGCGGACGACATCATGAAGGCGGTGGGGCCGACCGTGTGGCTGGACGACGAGGCGCTGATCGATCCGGTGACGGCGGTATCGGGCAGCGGACCGGCCTACGTGTTCTATTTCATCGAGGCGATGCAGCAGGCGGCGCTGGAGATGGGGCTGACGGCGGAGCAGGGCAAGCAGCTGGCGCTGGCCACGTTTGTGGGGGCGGCGGAGCTGGCGGCGCATTCGGCGGATCCGGTGTCGGTGCTGCGCGAGCGCGTGACCTCGAAGGGCGGCACGACGTACGCGGCGATCAGCAGCATGGAGCAGGCCGGCGTCAAGCAAGCGATCATCGCCGCGATGAAAGCCGCCGCCGCGCGCGGCCGCGAACTGGGCGACGAGCTCGGCGCCTAAAAAATTTCGAAAACCGGGGACAGACCCCTATTTCCCGCAAACCGGGGACAGACCACCATTTCAGCGGTTTTTTAGGCGTTTCGCCTGTAACGGCGGGCGATCCAGGTGTTTAGCCTGATCGTGAAAAAATTGCCTGATGCTGCAGCTTCCCCTATGAAGTGCAAAATGGTGGTCTGTCCCCGGTTTTTCCGAAACGGTGGTCTGTCCCCGGTTTTTATTCAGCCTTTGGCCGGCGCAGGAGCGTCAGCACGCCGCGCGCCAGCTTCCACAGCGACAGCCCCGCCGTCAGCACCGGCAGCGCGCGCGCCGGTTTGGTGGCGATCATGCCGAGCACCACGCCGGCTATCGTCAGCGGCAACTTCAGATTGCTGCCGAAGTACTGGCGCAGCCCGCCCGCCTGGATTGGCTCGACCAGCGCATTGAAATCGTTGGCCGCCTCCGCCCGCTGCTGCGCACACTGCGCAATCAGCAGCGCGCGCCGCGCCGCCAGCACCGCCGGCGTGCGCCGCGTCTCAAGGCTCATCGGACCGCCCCGCATTGCGCACATAGTTGATGTCCTTGTTCAGTTCGCACAGCGTCGCGCCCAGCAGGCGCGGCTTGGCGCCGAAGCCGGCGCGCACCTTCAGCCCGAGCGCCATGCCCGATCCGCCAAACAGCACGACCAGCCCGAGCACCGCCTCGATCCGGTAACTGTCCCAGCACAGCACGATCACCAGCAAGGCCACCAGCACGATCGCGATCCCGCACAGGAACAAGGCCAGCAGCGACAGCAGCAGATAGCCGAGCAGCCGCTGCGATTCCTCTTCCAGCTCGACCGCCGCCAGCTCGATGCGCGTCTGCAGCATCGCCAGCAGGGTCGCGCCCAGCCGTCCCACCGTCTCGCTGATCGCCATGGCGCTTATTTACGGGCGATCAGCAGGCCGATCACCACCCCGACCGCGGCGCCCAGGCCCACCGACTTCCAGGGATTTTCCTTGACATACTCGTCGGTCGCCTTGGCCGCTTCCTTGGTCTTCTCGACCACGGTCTCTTCGAGCCGCACCAGGTCGTTCTTGGCGTTGACCAGGGTTTGCTCGAACTTGGCCTTGGCCGCCTTGAGCTCGTCGCCGGTCAGCTGGCCGCCATTGCGCAGCCACGCTTCGGCATCCTGGATCACCGACTTCAGGTCGTTCAGCAGCTGGTCACGGGCGCCAGTCTTGGTAGGGATCGGTTCCATCATGAATCACCTCGGTAGTGGGAAGAAGGACAACATTATCCTAAAGCATAGTCTAACGCGACACCAGCAAAAACGGCCGCACCCAACCAATTGTTGTGGCGGAAGGCGGCGAAACAGCCGATCCGGTCGCGCTCGCGGATCAGGCGGTAGTGGTACAGCGCGATCGCGCCGGCCAGCGCAATGCCGGCCACGAACCACCAGCGCAGCCCGAGTTCCCAGCCGCACACCAGGTCGATCGCCAGCGCCACGCCGTAGCACAGCATCACGGCGATCACGTCGAAGCGCCCGAAGGTGATGGCCGAGGTGCGGATGCCGATCTTGAGGTCGTCGTCGCGGTCGACCATCGCATATTCGGTGTCGTAGGCCACGGCCCAGAACACATTGGCCGCCAGCAGCCACCAGGCCACGGCCGGCACCTGGCCCTGCACCGCGGCAAACGCCATCGGGATGCCGAAGCCGAACGCGATCCCGAGATAGGCCTGGGGAATCGCGAAGAAGCGCTTGAAGTAGGGGTAGCTGGCGGCGATCAGCACGGCCGCCACCGACAGCTGCCTGGTCAGCGTATTGAGCGGCAGGATCAGCACGAAGGACACGACCGCCAGCACCGCGGCCACCATCAGCGCCTCCCACGGTTCGATGCGCCCGCTGGTCAGCGGCCGCTCGGCGGTGCGCTTGACGTGCTTGTCGATGTCGCGGTCGGCATAGTCGTTGATGGCGCAGCCGGCCGAACGCATCAGCGCGGTGCCCAGCGTGAAGATCAGCAGCAACCCGAGGTCGGGCTTGCCGCCCGCAGCGAGCCAGAGCGCGATCAGCGTCGGCCACAACAGCAGCAAGATGCCGATCGGCTTGTCGAGCCGGATCAGCCGGAAGTACAAGGCCAGCTTGTCCATGGAATTGGCGTTCATGTTTTGCAAGTCCCGCATTCTACCGGGACCGCGCGCGGCGCGCCTCAGGCGGCGTTTTCGAGCGCCAGCATGTTCACGCCCGGCAGTTCGCAGGCGGCCACCGCGGCGCACACGGCGTCGATCGCGGCGCGCCGCGTGAAGCTCTTGCGCCACACGATCACCACCCGGCGCGACGGCACCGGCTGGGCGAAGGGCACGAAGCTGAGCATGCTGTCCTTGGGATGCATGTCCGGCACCGACGCGCGCGGCAGCACCGTCAGCCCGATGCCGCTGGCCACCATGTGACGGATGGTCTCGAGCGAGGAGCCTTCGAAGGTGCGCTGCATGCCGTTGCCCGGCGCCGAAAAGCGCGCCATCTCGGGACACACTTCCAGCACCTGGTCGCGGAAGCAGTGGCCGTTGCCGAGCAGGAGCATGGTTTCGGACTTGAGATCCTGGGCCGACACTTCCTTGCGGCTGGCCCAGGGATGGCCCTTGGGCATCGCGACCACGAAGGGTTCGTCGTACAGCATCTGCATCGCCATGCCGTGCTCGGGCAGCGGCAGCGCCATGATCGCCGCGTCGAGCTCGCCCTGGCGCAGCAGCTCGAGCAGGCGCACGGTGAAATTCTCTTGCAGCACCAGCGGCATCTGCGGCACCGTGTCGATGATGTTCTTGACCAGCGGCGGCAATAAATACGGGCCGATGGTGTAGATCACGCCCAGCCGCAGCGGGCCGGCCAGCGGGTCCTTGTTCTGCTTGGCCAGTTCCTTGATCGCGGCGGTCTGCTCCAGCACGCGCTCGGCCTGGGCGATGATCTGGGCCCCCAGCGGGGTGACCGAAATCTCGGCG
>DASRXO010000749.1:0-6197 GCA_035654095.1 Telluria sp. | reverse complement strand
GTCCGCCGTCACGCCACGCTGAACAGTTCGGCGTGGCCGAAGCCCTTCTGATAGTCGAGCACCGAAATCACCTGCGGCGTGATGCGAATGAACACCGCGCCCTCCCACAGACTGGGATGGGAGTGGGCCGACAGCGTGCGCAACTCGGGAAACTTGTGCAGCATGCAGTCGTAGGCATGCTGCACCTCGTCGGCGCCGTGCACGATGCTCGCCAGGCCGCCCATCGACAAGCCCTTGATGTGCGACCAGTCGCCGTACTCGCAATTGACGGTCAGCGATACCTTGTCGTGGGCCTGGATGTTCTGCGCCTTCTGGCTGCCGAGGCTGACGCTGGCGTAAATCGTCAGCTCGTCGTGGGCATAGCTGATGGCCGTGGCCTGCGGGTAACCGTCAGGCCGCACGGTGGCGAGGGTCAGGTCCCTGGCCTGGTCGAGAATCTCCAGGACCACCTTCCGATTGGGCGGGTCGAGCGTTTTCATCCCTTTACCATAGCCCCTTTGGCCGAGTTTGAAAAGGAGCGCACGCTTGCCGCGTTCGCGCGCGACAAGCAACAAGGCATGCGATTTTGTCATCGGTGTGCGGGAAGCGTATGCTATGGATTCGAGCAGCGTTTCCAGTTCAGCCACCGGAGACTCCACCATGGCCCAGCCACCAGCATCCGCGAACCCGCCGCCTGCTTCGGCGGACCCGTATGCGGCCCCGGCCTGGGCGCCGGGCGAGAAGCCAATGCTGCCGGGCTCGCCATCGACGCCGCTGCACCCGCCCGCCAAGCGCCTGGCCTACGGCGCGGTCGGCGTGGTGGTCGCCATCACCGGCGGCCTCGGCAATGCGCTGGTGATCGCCAACCTGCCTTACCTGCAGGGCGCGCTGGGCGCCTACGCGTCCGAAATGCAATGGCTGCCGGCGGCCTACGTGATGACCATCGTCTCGATGAATTTGCTGCTGGTGAAATTTCGCCAGCAGTTCGGCCTGCGCCTGTTCACCGAAGCCTTCCTGCTGCTGTACGCGCTGGCCACGCTGGCCCACCTGTTCGTGCACGGGCTCGGCTCGGCGATCGCGGTGCGCGCCGCGGCCGGGGTGGCGGGTGCGGCGCTGACGGTGCTCGGCCTGTACTACGTGCTGCAGGCGTTTCCGGCCCAGCACCGGCTCAAGGGCGTGGTGCTCGGGATCGGCTTGCCGCAACTGGCCTTGCCGCTGGCGCGCCTGTTCTCGTCCGACCTGCTCGACTACGGCGAGTGGCGCGGCCTGTACCTGTTCGAGTTCGGCCTCGCGCTGCTGGCCCTGGGCTGCGTGCTGCTGCTGCCGCTGCCGCCGGGCGAGCGCGTGAAGCGCTTCGAAAAGCTCGACTTCATCACCTTCGCGCTGTTCGCGCCCGGCGTGGCGCTGCTGTCGGCGGTGCTCGCGCTGGGGCGCACGGTGTGGTGGTTCGAGGCGCCGTGGCTGGGCTACAGCCTGGCCGGCGCCATCGTGCTGATCTGCGGCGCGCTGGCGATCGAACATAATCGCGCCGAACCGCTGCTCAATACCCGCTGGCTGACCAACGCCCAGATCACGCGCGTGGCGCTGTCGGTGCTGCTGATCCGGGTGGTGCTGTCGGAGGCCAGCGGCACCGTCGGCTTCCTGCAGGCGCTGGGGCTGAGCAACGACCAGATGCAGACCTTGTGGCTGGTGGTGGCGGCCGGCAGCGCGGCCGGGCTGGTGATCAGCGCGCTGACGCTGACCCCGGCCACGCTGCAGTATTCGCTGATGCTGTCGCTGGTGCTGATCGCGGCCGGCGCCGCGATGGACAGCTTCGCCACCAGTTTGACGCGGCCGTCGAATATGTACCTGAGCCAGTTCCTGCTGGCGTTCGGCAGCACCTTCTTTCTCGGCCCGACCTTCGTGTCCGGCTTCGGCGCGGTGCTCGGCGCGCCGCACAACCTGATCAGCTTTTCGGTGATGTTCACGATCACCCAGAACCTCGGCGGCCTGATCGGCACCGCGCTGGTCGGCACCTTCCAGTCGGTGCGCGAGAAATACCATTCGAGCCAGTTGGTCGAGCACCTGACCCTGCTCGACCCGCAGGTCGCGGCGCGCGTCCAGTCCGGCGCCGGCGCGCTGGGCGGCGCGCTCGGCGACCCGGCGGCGCGCACTGCGCAAGGCGTGGCGGCGCTGGGCGCGGCCGCCACCCGCGAGGCGAACGTGCTGGCCTATAACGACGTGTTCCTGGCGATCGCCGCGGTCGCCGTGCTGACGCTGGGCTGGATGCTGGCGGCGGCCTTGTGGTCCCGGTGCAGCGGGCAGCCCGCGCCGGCGCCGCCCAATCCCGACGCCGGCATGGCCACGGTATCGATCGCCAATTCGGAGGCAAGATGAGTGACGCCCATCCCGCAGCGCCCGTCCCATCGCCGGCCGCGGCCCAGCCGCAGCCGCAGCCGATCGCGCTGCCCGCGCCGACCCAGCCCGGCCGCCGCGCCCGATGGTCGGCCGGGGCCGGCTTCGCGGCGGTGGCGCTGGCCGGCGTGCTGGTGGTGCTGTATGCGTGGCGCCTGCCGCCGTTCACCAGCCCGGTGATCAGCACCGAGAACGCGCTGGTGCGCGGCCAGGTCACCATCATCGGCACCCAGTTGTCCGGCTATGTGACCGAGGTGCGGGTGCAGGATTTCCAGAACGTGAAGCAGGGCGAGCTGCTCGCGCTGATCGACCAGCGCACGTTCCAGCAGCGCTACGACCAGGCCAGCGCCCAGCTGCAGGCGCAGCGCGCGGCGCTGGCCAACTGGACCCAGCAGCGCGGCAGCGCCGCCGCCTCGATCGCCTCGGGCCAGGCCGTGCTGGCCAACGCCGACGCGCAGGCGGCCAAGGCGCGCGCCGACCTCGCGCGGGTCAACCAGCTGGCGGCCGACGGTTCGCTGTCGGTGCGCGAGCAGGACCAGTCGAAAGCGGCCGCGGCGCAAGGGACGGCGGCCGTGTCGCAGGCGCGCGCCGGGCTCGAGATCGCGCGCCAGAATCTCGAATCGGTGGTGGTCAACCGCGCGGCGCTGGAAGCGGCGGTGGCGAATGCCGAGGCGGCGCTGAAGGCCGCCACCATCGACCTCGACAACACCCGCATCACCGCGCCGTCCGACGGCCAGCTGGGCCAGGTCACGGTGCGGCGCGGCGCCTACGTCAACAGCGGCGCGCAGCTGATGGCGCTGGTGCCGCCGCAGATGTGGGTGATCGCCAATTTCAAGGAGACCCAGATGAACCAGGTGCGCGTCGGCCAGTCCGCCAGCTTCAAGGTCGATGCGCTCGACGGCGCCATGCTCAAGGGGCGGGTCGAGACCATCTCGCCGGCCACCGGCTCCGAGTTCAGCGTCCTGCCGGCCGATAACGCCACCGGCAACTACGTCAAGATCGCCCAGCGCATCCCGGTGCGGATCCGGATCGATCCGGGCCAGCCCGAAGCCGCGCGGCTGCGGCCCGGCATGTCGGTGGTGGTCAGCATCGACACCGCGCGCGGAGCCCGCTCGTGAAAGCCGTGCTCGCGCTGGCGGCCATGCTGGCCGGCTGCGCCGCCAAGGCGCCGCCGCAGCCGGCATCGGCCTTGCAGCCGGCGCCGGCCTGGCGCAGCAGCGCCGAGGCGGCCGCGCAGGCGACGCAACCGGCGCCGGCCGTCGATGCGCAATGGTGGCAGGGTTTCGGCGACCCGGCGCTGAGCGCGCTGGTCGTGCGCGCGCTGGCCGCCAACGGCGACCTCCAAGTGGCGCACGCCCGCGTCGCCGAATTCCGTGCGCGCCTCGCGCTGGCCGCGGCCGGGCAGGGCGCCACGCTGGCGCTCGCCGGCGCACCGACCCGCACCCGCACGCTGGCCTACAACGGCGTGCCCTACGTGACGAATGTGTTCCAGGCCGAGCTGCAAGCCAGTTACGAAGTCGACCTGTGGGGCCGGCTCGGACGGCTGACCGAGGCCGCGGCCGCCAGCTATCGGGCCGAGCAGGCCAACGCCGCCGCCGCTGCCTTGTCGATCGCGGCCAGCGCCGCCTCCGGCTACCTGAACCTGCGCGGGCTCGATGCCCAGCTCGAGTTGACCGAGGCCACGCTCACGCTGCGCGAGCAGTCGCGCGAACTGGCGCGCAAGCAGTTCGAGGCGGGCTACAGTTCGCGCCTCGAGTGGTTGCAGGCGCAATCCGAATACCAGGCCACGGCCGAACAGCTGCCGCCGCTGCGGCGCGCCATCTTCGAGCAGGAGAACGCGCTGGCGGTCCTGATCGGCGGCAATCCCGGGCCGGTCGCGCGCGGCCTGCCGCTGGCCGATCTGAATCCGCCGCCGGTGCCGGCCGGGCTGCCGTCCGACCTGCTGCGGCGGCGCCCCGATATCGCGCGCGCCGAGCGCAACCTGGTGGCCGCCAATGCGGCGCTGAGCGCCACCCGCGACCAACTGCTGCCCTCGTTCAAGCTGACCGCGGCCGGCGGCATCGAGGCCTTCACGCTGGGCCAGTTCCTCCATTCGCCGCTCGCGCTGTGGCACGTCGGCGCGGGCATCGGCGCGCCGCTGTTCGACGCCGGCCGCGTGCAGGCCCAGACCGACGCCGGCGCGGCGCAGCGCGACCAGGCGTTGTATGTGTACGAAAACACGGTGCGCACCGCGTTCGCCGAAACCGAAAACGGCCTCGGCGCGATCTTCCGCCTGCGCGAGCAAGCGGTCGAGAACGACGCGCGCCGCGCCACCGCGGCCGAGACCCTGCGCATCGCCCACAACCGCTACCGCAACGGCTACGCCTCCTATCTCGAAGAACTCGACGCCCAGCGCAACCTGCAAAGCGCGGACCTCGGGCGGCTGCAGCTCAAGACGCGCGTGCTGGTCGCCTCGGTCGACCTGTACCGCGCGCTGGGCGGCGGCTGGAGCAAGGCGCCGTGAACGCGGGCGCGGCGACCGCAAGCGAGGTACCCAGCGCTTGGAACGCTCGCCTGGTGGCTGCATAATTTCCGTGTGGCAATGCTAACAACAGCTTCGGCGTGCGATGCTCGACATGCGCCAAAAGAGGGCATAGACTGCGACTTAACTCCTGCAGCCTACGGATTTTCGATGCACATACAGAGCGCAACCGGCAGCGTCACGTTTCCACCGATGGGGGTGCCGCCGCCATTGCCGCAAGAGGAGCAGGCGCGCGCCGACGTGTATGCGCTGATCGCCCGCCTGCTGCTGGCGCCGCCCGACGTGGCGCTGCTCGCCAGCCTCGGTGCAGCGGCACAAGAGGGACCGGCCGACCAGCCGTTCGACGCGGCCTGGCGCCAGTTGGCGGCCGCCGCGCGCACCACCAGCGCGCGCGCGGTGCGCGAAGAATTCGATGCGCTGTTCGTCAGCATCGGCGTACCGAAACTGAATCCGTTCGGCTCGCTCTACCTGGCCGGCTTCCTGCACGAAAAGCCGTTGGCCGCCTTGCGCGCCGACCTTGCGCGGCTCGGCCTGGCGCGCATGGCGGGCGTGGCCGAGACCGAGGATCATCTCGGCGCCTTGTGTGAGACCATGCGCCTGCTGATCGCCGGCGCGCCGGGTGGCGTACGCCAGCCGCTGGCGGTGCAGCAGCGCTTCTTCGAGGACCATCTGGCGCCCTGGCAGGCGCGCTGCCTCGACGACTTGCGCAGCGCCGAGGGCGCCGATTTTTATGCGCGCGTGGCCACCCTGGCCGGCGCGTTCCTGTCGATAGAAGCAGAAGCGTTCGAGGTAGTGGCAGCAACCCAGGCCGGGTAACCTGAATGGAAGGCAAGACGATGGACGAGATCGAAACCAAGGCGCTGAACCGCAAGCGCCGCCAATTCCTGCGCGCCGCGAGCGGCGCCGGAGCACTGGCCGTGGTGGCCGCGCACGACGCGCAGGCCGCGCCGCCGCCAGTCGAAGCGGCGCCCGCGCCGCAGCCGGCCAAGCAGACCGGCTACCATGAGACGGAGCATATCCGTACCTATTACCGCACCGCGGCCTACTGGTAACTGCCACAAGGAGTGACTCGATGTCCCTCGTGAAAACCCCTCCGGCAGGCGCCGCCGGCGCCCTGCGCAACGGCTTGGCGCGCGCCGCCAACGCGACCATGAAACGGCGCTCCTTCCTGCTCAAGGCGGGCGTGGCGGGCGGCGTCGGCGCGCTGGCGCGGCATCTGCCGCTGAACGTCATCGAACCGGCCAAGGCGGTCGACGCCAAGGCCGCGCCCGGCGTGACCGGCGCCGAGATCAAGCACACCATC
>DASRXO010000748.1:0-2071 GCA_035654095.1 Telluria sp. | reverse complement strand
ATTCGGAGGTGGTCGATGCGCTGGAAGACAATCCGGATGCGCTCAACTTCTACATCGGCCACGAGATCGGCCACATCAAGCGCAAGCACCTGAGCTGGTCGGCCTTCCTGCTGCCGGCTTCGGTGCTGCCGCTGCTGGGGGCGGCCTATGCCCGCGCCCGCGAGTACACCTGCGACCGTCACGGCCTCGCGGCCTGCGACCATCCGGCCAACGCGCAGCTCGGCCTGGCGGCGCTGGCGGCCGGCGGCAAGCGCTGGCGCACCCTGAACCAGGGTGCCTACCTGGCCCAGGCCCAGCACTCGGACGGGTTCTGGATGTCGTTCCATGAACTGGTGCGCGACTATCCGTGGCTGGTCAAGCGCATGGGCGCGCTCAAGGCCCTGGCCGAGGGGCAGGAGGCGCGCCATCCGGGCCGCCATCCGGGTGCGGTGGCGCTGGCGCTGCTGGTGCCGCGCTTCGGGGTCGGCGGCGGCGCCGGCCTGCTGCTGGCGGCGGCCGCGATCGGCGTGCTGGCGGCGCTGGCGGTGCCGGCCTACGAGGACTATCGGCAGAAGGCGCAGGTGGCGGACGCTTACCGCACCGGCAAGCAGGCCGCCGCGGTGGTCGAGAAATACTATTACGAGAACAAGGCGGTGCCGTCCAGCCTCGGCGAGGTGGGGCTGGCGCCGCGCCCGGTCAGCCCCGGGGTCGAGCGGCTGCGCCTCGATCCGGTCACCGGCGTGGTGGAAGTGCTGACCCGGATCGCCTCGCCCAAGGGCCCGGGCCTGCTGGTGTTCACGCCCTCGCTCGGCGAGGACAAGCGGCTGGTGTGGACCTGCAGCGCGAGCGAGCTCGCGCCCACCGTGCTGCCGCCCGGCTGCCGCTAGCGTCGCTGGCCGCGGCTAGCCGGCGTGGTCGTGCATCCATGATTTGAGGCCCGTGACCCAGCCCTTGGCGGGCAGGTTCATGCGGCTCCTGATCGCCGCCGCGCGCTCGTACAGCACGCTGAAATCGAGCTGCGGCGCGCGCTTGAAGGCGATCACCACGATGTTCGCGTCGTGCACCTCGGGCAGCCAGACCACGGCGTCGAACACCCGCTCCATCGCCTGCAGGTTCTTGTCGTAATTCGAAAGGTCGCCGAACACATTGGCGGTCATGATGCCGTCCTCGCTCAGGCAGTCGTGACAGCCCCGGTAGAACTCGGGCGTGTCGAGCACCGGGCCGCGCGCGTCCTGGTCGTACAGGTCGGCCTGCAGCACGTCGACCTTGCCGTGGTTGGCGCGGTCGAGCACGAAGTCGAGGGCGTCCATCTCGCGCACCGCCAGGCGCTCGTCGTTGGGCGGCAGGCCGAACAGGCCGCGGCAGATCGCGATCACGTTCGGGTTCAGTTCGACCGCGGTGATGCGCGCTTCGGGAAAGCGGTGGTAGCAGAACTTGGTCAGCGCCGCGCTGCCGAGGCCAAGCTGCACGATGTGGCGCGGGCGGTCCAGGAACAGCATCCACATCATCATCATTTGCACGTATTCGAGTTCGATCGCGTCCGGCTTGGCCAGCCGCATCGCGCCCTGTACCCAGGAGGTGCCGAGGTGCAGGAAGCGCACGCCGCGAAATTCGGTGACGGTGGCCGGTGGGTGGCCGGGCTGTTCGTACAGGCCGGTGGCGGGGTCGGTGGAAGTCATGGTGCGGGCGGTCGGCGGCGGAAGCCGATCTTACCAGAGCCGTGACACGCAAGGTGCGCAACACCGTCGTTCCCGCGCAGGCGGGAACCTATGCTGAGCATGTCTTCTTACCATGGACGGCATGCTCGGCATGGGTTCCCGCCTGCGCGGGAACGACCCATCGGCGGCGCGGGCCTACACCGCCGGCAGGATCATGGTCACGGCCAGGCCGCCGCCGTCGCGGTTGCCGAGCGTGATGCGGCCGCCGTGCGCTTCGGCGATCTCGCGCGCCAGCGCCAGTCCGAGCCCGGTGCCGCTGCGTTTGGTCGAGTAGAACGGCACCAGCGCGTTGGTCAGCACCGCTTCGTTCATCCCCTGGCCGCGGTCCATCACTTCGATGCGCAGCATGTCCTGCGCGCGCTTGATGTGCAGTT
>DASRXO010000747.1:0-4591 GCA_035654095.1 Telluria sp. | reverse complement strand
AACCGGTTTGATCAACCCGCTGGGCGAGTTCGTGCTGCGCACCGCCTGCGCGCAGTTGCAGGCCTGGCTAGGCGAGGGGATGGCGCCGATCCGGGTCTCGGTCAACCTGTCGGTGCGCCAGCTGCTGCAGAAGAATTTCGCCGCGTCGGTGGAGGCCGTGCTGGCCGATACCGGGTTGGCGCCGGAACTGCTGGAGCTCGAGATCACCGAGAGCACCTTGATGGAGAATGCGCAGGACACGCTGCAGGCGCTGCACCGCTTGCGCCAGTTGGGGGTGCGCTTGTCGATCGACGATTTCGGGACCGGCTATTCATCGCTGTCGTACCTGAAGCGCTTCCCGGTCGACATCATCAAGATCGACCGCTCGTTCGTGCGCGAAGTGCCGCAGGATGCGGACGACGCGGCGATCGTCACCGGGATCATCGCGCTGGCGCACAGCTTGCGGCTGGAGGTGGTGGCCGAGGGGGTGGAGACCGCGCAGCAGCTGGAGTTCTTGCGCGCGCAGCACTGCGATTTGCTGCAGGGGTATTACCTGAGCCCGGCGCTGCCGGCCGAACAGTTCGCGGCGCTCATTCGTGCGCGCGAGGTCAAGCTGCTCCGCGCCTGACGGCACGCTATGGGTTCCCGCCTCCGCGGGAACGACGGCGATGCCCCGTCATTCCCGCGAACGCGGGAATCCATGCTGACTCGGATCTCCTCGTACAGCGTCAGATCTCCTCGTACAGCGGCAAGGTCAGGAACTCCGCAAACTCCTTGGCCGTCGACATCTGCTCGAAGATCTGCGCGGCCCGCGCGTACGACGGATTCTCGCCATTCGGCGCCTCGACCCTGACCTTGGCCAGCTCCTCCGGTATCATCGCGCGCACCATCTCCGCGGTGACCTTGCGCCCATCCTCCAGCACGCCCTTGGTCGAGCGGATCCACTGCCACACCTGCGAACGGCTGATCTCCGCGGTGGCCGCGTCCTCCATCAGGTTATGGATCGGCACGCAGCCATTCCCCGCCAGCCAGCTGCCCAGGTAATGGATGCCGACGTTGATGTTGTAGCGCAGGCCGGCCTCGGTGATCGGCGCTTCCGGCTTGAAGTCGAGCAGGTCGGCCGCGGTCACTTCCACATCCGGACGCAGCTTCTCGATCTGGTTGGCCTTGTCGCCCAGGACCTTGGTGAACTCGGTCATCGCCAGCTCCACCAGGCCCGGATGCGCGACCCAGCCGCCGTCGTAGCCGTCGGTCGCATCGCGCGCCTTGTCGACCCGCACCCCGGCCATCGCGATCTCGTTCTTCTGCGGGTCGTTCTTGATCGGGATCAGCGCCGCCATGCCGCCGATCGCCGGCGCGCCGCGCTGGTGGCAGGTCTTCAGCAGCAGCAAGGCATACGCGCGCATGAAGGGCGCGGTCATGGTCACCTTCGGCCGGTCGGCCAGGCAGAAGTCGCGGTCCAGCTTGAATTTTTTAATGCACGAGAAGATGTAGTCCCAGCGGCCCGCGTTCAGGCCCGCGCTGTGCTCGCGCAGCTCGTACAGGATCTCGTCCATCTCGAACGCGGCGAGGATGGTCTCGATCAGCACCGTGGCCTTGATGGTACCCTGCGCGAGGCCCAGCTCCTGCTGCGTCATCACGAAGATGTCGTTCCACAGGCGCGCCTCGAGGTGCGATTCGAGCTTCGGCAAGTAGAAGTACGGGCCTTCGCCGCGCGCCAGCTGTTCCTTGGCGTTGTGGACCATGAACAGCGCGAAGTCGAAGATGCCGCCCGAGACCCGCTTGCCGTCGACCAGCACGTGCTTCTCGTCGAGGTGCCAGCCGCGCGGGCGCACGAGCAAGGTCGCGATCTTGTCGTTCAGCTTGTACGACTTGCCGTTCTGCTCCAGCGTGATGGTGCGGCGCACCGCGTCGACCAGGTTGATCTGGCCGGTGATCTGGTTGTCCCAGTTCGGCGTATGCGAATCCTCGAAGTCGGTCATGTAGGCGTCGGCGCCCGAGTTGAAGGCGTTGATCACCATCTTGCGCTCGACCGGGCCGGTGATCTCCACGCGGCGGCATTCGAGCGCCTTCGGGATCGGCGCGATCTTCCAGTCGCCGGCGCGCACGCGCGCGGTCTCGGGCAGGAAGTCGGGACGCTCGCCGGCGTCGAGGCGCTTGGCGCGCTCCACGCGCGCGGCCAACAGCTCCTGGCGGCGCGGCTCGAAGGCACGCGACAGCTTGGCGACCAGCGCCAGCGCCTCGGGCGTGAGGATGGCCTCGTATCCCGGCTTGATCTCGGCCTTGATGTCCATTCCGGCTGGGGTGGCGATGCTCATTGCTGACTCCTGTGAGTGATGGGTTGGCGTTTCACGCAAGCTAAAGTATATTCACTATTCGGTAGCTAAACGAGACAATAAATATATTCATCTGTGCGTTTTTATCATAGATCACGGGAGAGCAGATGGGGCAGTTCCGCCAGATTTCCACCTTCGTCGAAGTGATCGCGCGCGGCAGCCTGTCGGCTGCGGCGCGCGCCGAGGGCATCGCGCCGGCCATGATCGGGCGCCGGCTCGACGCGCTCGAGACGCGGCTGGGCGTCAAGCTGCTGCAGCGGACCACGCGCAAGCTGGCGCTGACCAACGAGGGCGCGGCCTTCCTCGAGGATTGCCAGCGCATCCTCGGCGAGCTGGAGGAAGCCGAGTCGGCGGTGGCCGAGCGCAACGCCAAGGCGCGCGGCCATTTGCTGGTGTCGGCGCCGGCCGGTTTCGGACGCCAGCACGTGGCGCCGCTGCTGCCCTCCTTCCTGGCCGAGCACCGCGACGTGACCGTCAACCTGAACCTGAACGACCGCCTGGTCGACGTGGTCGGCCACGGCGTGGACGTGGCGATCCGCATCGCCATGCTGGGCGATTCGAACCTGGTCGGGGTCAAGCTGGCCGACAACCACCGCGTGCTGGTGGCCTCGCCGGCCTACTTCAAGCGCCACGGCGCGCCGCGCACGCTGGACGAGCTGGCGCGCCACAACTGCCTGGCGATCAGCACCGAAGGCAGCCAGCGCGGCTGGACCTTCCTCGACGAGGGCAAGACGGTAACGCTGAAAGTGGCGGGCAATATGGTGTGCAACGACGGCGAGGTGCTGCACCACTGGGCGCTGGCCGGCAAGGGCATCGCCTGGCGTTCGATGTGGGAGGTGGGGCGCGCCATCGAGGCCGGCCGGCTGCGCACGGTGCTCGACCAATACACGGCGCCCGGCAACGATATTTACGCGATGTTCGCGCAGCGCCGCCACCTGCCGTTACGGATCCGCGCGTTTGTCGATTTCCTGCGCCACAGTTACAGCCGGCCCGGCTATTGGCGAAAGACTTGACACCGCGGCGACGCCGTCGTTCCCGCGCAGGCGGGAATCCATGCTGCATGAATTCCCTACCCGGCGTATGCGGCATGGGTCCCGCTTGCGCGAGGACGACGTACGAATGGAGCAGGCAAAAAAAATCCCCGGGAAACCCGAGGATTTTTATGTCGTTGACTCAGCGATTAGATTGGCTGAATGTTCGAAGCTTGCTTACCTTTAGGGCCAGCGGTGACTTCGAAAGAGACGCGTTGGTTCTCTTGCAAAGATTTGAAGCCGTTCGACTGAATCGCCGAGAAGTGAGCGAACAGATCTTCGCCGCCTTCGTCAGGGGTGATAAAGCCAAAACCCTTCGAATCATTGAACCATTTTACGATGCCAGTTGCCATTACAATTTCCTATTTCAGTTAAGTTGGGCTTGCGCCCGTTTTAGATCGTTTGAAGAAGCAAGAAAGAAATGACAGACACACTGCACTACTACCTCGAATCCAACGATCCCGCATTATACCGGCAAAAACACAAAAAACACGTTTTCCGTGAAATAAACATGCTTTACAGGGGAAAAATTCCGAATATCAACTTTGCCTCTGCTGTATTTGAAACGGCATTGGGTTGATATTAGGGCATCTAAGCTGTGGAAGTTTGCGCTAGATCAAACGATCTCGTCACCGAAGTTTGCGCGCGCCTAATGCGCGCTGTCGCCGGTGTAATCCTCGGCCTTGGGGTTGAGCGCGGCCCAATCCAGGTACTGGTCCAGCGCCGCCAGCCAGACGCGCCAGTCGCGCGCGGCCACCCGCTCGAACGCCATCAGTACCCGCAGCCGCTGTTCGAGCGCGCGCGCCTGCTGGCCCAGCACCCGGAAGCCGAAGGTGGCGGCCGAGCCGGCGACCGTGTGCAGCACCTGGTGGATCTCCTTCACCAGCGCGGCGTCGGGCGCTTCGGGATCGAAGGCCAGGCGCGCGGCGCGCAGTCTGGCCAGGGTGTCGGGCACGCTGGCGGCGAACTTGTCGTTGAGCGCGCGCAGCCGCGCGAAGAATTCCTGGTCGATCAGGGTGGCCATCGCTGCCGCGGCTTACTTGGTGCCGAAGATGCGGTCGCCCGCGTCGCCGAGGCCGGGCACGATGTAGGCGTGGTCGTTCAGGTGCGAATCGAGCGAGGCGACGTACAGCTTGACGTTGGGGTGCGCGTTCTGGAACACGGTCACGCCTTCGGGCGCGGCGACCAGCGCCAGGAAGATGATCTGGTCGTCGCCCACGCCGCGCTTCTTCAGCACGTCGACCG
>DASRXO010000746.1:0-2257 GCA_035654095.1 Telluria sp. | reverse complement strand
GGAGAAAGACGGCGGGATTAGGCCGGAGGGAATTGACAGGCGCCGCGCAAGAGGAGCGGCATCATGGTCGTGGCAGGGAATAGAGCCACACAAGCGCACGGACAGCAGTCCGGCGCAGAAGTGAATAGTAGCCAATCAAATTTCATTCGCCTAATAGAAATTTCAAATTGGAAAGGATGTATCGCGATCGCCCTCCTTACAAAGCGGGCAAGCTCATCTCGGCCAGCCGTACCCAGTAGCTGGCGCCGATCGGCAGCAGGCTGTCGTTGAAGTCGTAGCTGGCGTTGTGCAGCTGGCAGGGGCCGAGCCCGTGGCCGCCGGCGCGGTGGTCGCCCTCGCCGTTGCCGATGAACACATAGCAACCGGGCTTGGCCTGCAGCATGTAGGCGAAGTCCTCGGCGCCCATGGTCGGCTCGACGTCGGTATCCACCTTGGCCGCGCCGGCCACCGCCTTCATCGCCTCGACCGCGAACGCGGTCTCCTTCGCATGGTTGACCAGCGGCGGATAGTTGCGCTTGAAGGTGAAATCGACCCCCGCCTGGAAGCCGGCCGCCACATGTTTCGCGAGCTCGTGCATGCGGCGTTCGATCAGGTCCAGCACCGGCGTGGTGAAAGTGCGCACGGTGCCGATCAGCACCGCCTCGTCGGGGATCACGTTGGTCGCGCTGCCCGCGTGGATCTGGGTGATCGACAGCACCGCCGTATCGAGCGGATTTTTCTCGCGCGAAATGATGGTCTGCCAAGCTTGCGCGATATGCACCGCCACCATCACCGGGTCGACGCCCTTGTGCGGCTGGGCTGCATGCGCGCCCTTGCCTTTGACCACCACGCGGAACTCGTTACTCGAGGCCATCATCGGCCCCGCCACCACGCCGAAGCTGCCCACTTCCAGGCCCGGCCAGTTGTGCATGCCGTAGATCGCGTCCATCGGGAATTGCTCGAACAGGCCGTCGTCGATCATGCGCCGCGCGCCGCCGCCGCCTTCTTCCGCCGGCTGGAAAATCAGGTAGACCGTGCCGTCGAAATGGCGATTGGTCGCCAGGTGGTGCGCCGCGCCCAGCAGCATCGCCGTGTGGCCGTCGTGGCCGCAGGCGTGCATCTTGCCCGCGTGGCGCGAGGCGTGCTCGAAACTGTTGACCTCCTGCATGGGCAACGCATCCATATCGGCGCGCAGGCCGATCGCGCGGCTGGAGCTGCCGTTCTTGATGATGCCGACCACGCCCGTCACGCCCAGTCCGCGCACGATGGGTATGCCCCATTCCGTCAGGCGGGCGGCGACCACGTCGCTGGTGCGCTGCTCTTCATAGCAAAGTTCGGGATGGGCGTGCAGGTCGCGCCGGATCTGTTGCAGCTCGGATTGGAAGGCGATAATGGGTTCGACGAGTGTCATCTTGATTCTCCGTTGATGCCGGGATGCTAATGCAAATGTAGAACTATTGTAGCCCTTCTCGCGATTTCGAATCCAGCCCGGCATCAGTAGCGTTATCTTCTTCCCGGGAATCGTATAAAGTAGTGGTTTCGACCGACGTTTCCTGGAACCACGCGATGACCACCACCCAAGTCCGTGCCGCCTGCCCGCACGACTGCCCCGACACCTGCGCCTTGCTGATCACGGTGGAAGAGGGCGTCGCCACCGAAGTCAAAGGCGATCCGGACCACCCGACCACGGCCGGCGTGTTGTGCACCAAGGTCGCGCGCTACGCCGAGCGCACCTACCACGCCGAGCGCCTGCTGCATCCGATGCGCCGCGTCGGCAAGAAAGGCGAGGGCAAGTTCGAGCGTATCGGCTGGGACCAGGCGCTCGACACCATCGCCGCGCGCCTGAAGGAGATCGCCGCGCGCGCGCCGCAGGCGATCCTGCCGTACAGCTATTGCGGCACCATGGGCCTGGTGCAGGGCGAGTCGATGTCCGCGCGCTTCTTCCACCAGCTGGGCGCCTCGCTGCTGGACCGCACGATCTGCGCCACCGCCGGCGCCACCGGCTACAAGTACACCATCGGCGCCTCGATCGGCACCGACCTCGAGCAATTCCAGGACGCGAAACTGATCATCATCTGGGGCGGCAATCCGATCGCCTCCAACCTGCACTTCTGGACCCGCGCGCAGGAAGCCAAGCGGCGCGGCGCGAAGCTGATCGCGATCACCGGCACCAACGGCAAATCCACGACGACCGCGCTCACCGGCAAGCTGTGCGCCGCGTCCGGCCGGCCGACGTTCTGCGGCGGCAACCTCGGCAATATGCCGATGATCGATGCGG
>DASRXO010000745.1:0-2129 GCA_035654095.1 Telluria sp. | reverse complement strand
CTTGGGATAGGCGATCGGCGCGCAGTCGGCGGCCGGCTTCAGGCATTCGTGGTCGCCGTAGTCGCGGTGCAAAGTCCACGGCGCCTTGCCGCGCAAGAGCAGCTGGTCGATGCCGGTCATGATCGAGCCGAGGTAGAGGCCCTTCGACAGCCACGGCTTGACGTTGCGCGCCACGTGCAGCTCTTCGTGCAGCCACGACTGCTCGAACGCGGTCGGATAGGTCGCCAGTTCATCGTGCTGGCGCTGCTCGCCCAGCGCGGCGAAGGCCGATTCGGCGGCCAGCATGCCGCTCTTGATCGCGGCGTGGCTGCCCTTGATGCGGCTCATGTTGAGAAAGCCGGCGTCGCAGCCGATCAGCGCGCCGCCCGCGAACACCAGCTTCGGCAGCGCCTGCAGGCCGCCCGCGGTGATCGCGCGCGCGCCGTAGGAAATCCGCTTGCCGCCTTCGAAGAACGGGCGGATCGCCGGGTGCGTCTTGTAGCGCTGGAATTCTTCGTACGGCGACAGATACGGGTTCTGGTAGGACAGGCCGATCACGTAGCCGACCATCACTTGGTTGTTCTCCAGGTGGTAGAGGAAGGAGCCGCCGTAGGTGTCCGCCGCGAGCGGCCAGCCGGTGGTGTGGATCACCAGCCCCGGCTTGTGCTTGGCCGGGTCGATCTCCCACAGTTCCTTGATGCCGATGCTGTAGGACTGCGGGTCCTTGCCCTTGTTCAGCTCGTACTTGGCCATCAGCTGCTTGCCGAGGTGGCCGCGCGAGCCTTCGGCGAACAGGGTGTACTTGGCGTGCAGTTCCATGCCGAGCTGGAAGGCGTCGGTCGGCTTGCCGTGGCGGTCCACGCCCATATTGCCGGTGGCGACACCCCTAACCGCGCCGTCGTCGTTGTACAGGATCTCGGCGGCCGGGAAGCCGGGGAAGATTTCGACGCCCAGCGACTCGGCCTGCTGGCCCAGCCAGCGCACCACGTTGCCCAGCGAGATCACGTAGTTGCCGTGGTTTTCAAAGCAGGCCGGCACCATGAAGCCGGGCGTCCGGTAAGCCTTGGTCTCGGTCAGGAACAGGATGCGGTCTTCCGTCACCTCGGTGTTGAGCGGGGCGCCGAGCTGTTTCCAGTTCGGGATCAGTTCGGTCAACGCGCGCGGATCCATCACCGCGCCGGACAGGATGTGCGCGCCCAGTTCGCCGCCTTTTTCGAGCACGCAGACCGACACCTCCCGACCTTGTTCGGCCGCCAGCTGCTTGAGTTTGATGGCGGCCGACAGGCCGGCGGGGCCGCCGCCGACCACCACCACGTCGTATTCCATCGCTTCGCGCGGGCCGTATTGTTCGAGTAGATTGCTAGGCTCTGTCATGGTCTCATCATGGGAAAAAAATTTAAGCACGAGTGTGCGGCTTTTTAGCGAGGATTGCAACTTTGACGCCATTTTACGGGCTTTATCGGAGCGCACCGTCTAATGCGCCCATCGGGGCTGGCAATTTGTGTAATCATTATGCTTTTGCAGGCACACAGCACAGGAGCCGAACGTGGGCATCGAAGTCAATTTTGAAGGAAAAATCGCGATGATCACCGGCGCCTCGAGCGGCCTCGGTGCGCGCTTCGCAAAGGCGCTGGCGGGCGCCGGGGCGCAGGTGGTGCTGGCCTCGCGCCGCACCGACCGGCTCAAGGAATTGCGCGCCGAGATCGAGGCCGAGGGCGGCGCCGCGCATGTGGTGTCGCTCGACGTGACCGATCTGTCGAGCATCAAGTCGGCGATCGCGCATGCCGAGACCGAGGCCGGCCCGCTCGATATCCTGGTCAATAACTCGGGGGTGTCGACCACCCAGCGCCTGATCGACGTCACGCCCGAAGACTATGCGTATGTGATGGACACCAATTTGCGCGGCGCCTTCTTCGTGGCGCAGCAGGTGGCCAAGCGCATGATCGCGCGCGCCAAGGGCGACCCCAAGAAGCAGCACCGGATCGTCAACATCGCCTCGGTGGCCGGGCTGCGGGTGATGCCGCAGATCGGCGTCTATTGCATGAGCAAGGCCGGCGTGGTGCAGATGACCAAGGCGATGGCGGTGGAGTGGGGCAAGTACGGCATCAACACCAACGCCATTTGTCCCGGCTATATTTCAACCGAGATCA
>DASRXO010000744.1:0-6940 GCA_035654095.1 Telluria sp. | reverse complement strand
CCGACGCACAGATAGACGATGGCCGAGGTGAACGGCAGGCGCGCAATGGTGGTCGCCGCCAGCCCGCGCGCCAGCATCAGGCAGCCGATCAGCACGAACCAGGAAGTGGTGGTCATCGGTGGATTCTACAAGCGATGCCGTTACGGCAACGCCCGCTTGGCGCGAGGCAATACCCGAACCCGGCAAAACCGGGGACAGACCCCAATTGGATAACCGGGGACAGACCCCAATTGCGCAATTGGGGTCTGTCCCCGGTTATCCAATTGGGGTCTGTCCCCGGGCAACTAAGCGGCTAGCCGATCCGCAAGATTTGCATGCCGGGACCGGCAACGCCGCCTTGGCGCTATTGCCCGCTGGACCTCCATAGGGTTGACTAATCGATTAGTAAAAAGAGCAATTTTTTTTCGCGCGACAAGGTTGTCTTCTCTATAATTCAGCGATTCGTTGTTGCCCGAATGGAGATCGAGCCTATGATGCAATCCTGGATGTCGACCGTGATGTGGAAATGGATGGTGTCGATGCTGACGCTAGGCCTGGCGATCTTGCTGGCGATCGAGTGCTCGCATGCCGTCAAGCCGATGGTTGCACGCCAACAGGGAAGCCTCGGCGTGACGCTGGCCGACCAGATCGGCGCCGACAACAAGGGCCAGGGCACCTACCGGCTGCGCATCGATGGCTTCGACGAGGTGTCGACGCTGCGCGACGCCGGCGCACTGGTGGGCGACCGCGTGCAGTTCGACAGCCACGTGGACCGCTGGCGCAAATTCGCGCCGGACTCCACGGTCGAGCTGACGCTGTTGCCGCAAACGGGCGGCGCACGCCACCTGAGCCTGCAGGCGAAGCCGGTCAAGATCACCGTGGCCGAGTATGGCGACTACTGGGCACGCTTCGCGCTGGCGCTGCCTGCCTTGCTGTTCGCCCTGATGATCGGCTTCCGGCAGTCGCACGGCCCGGCTTACCGTAGCCTGTCGCTGACCTTTCTTGCCCTTAGCCTGAGTTACTACTTCAGCTTCAACTACTCGTCGGGGACCAGCTACTTCATCAGCAAGCTCGCCACCATCGTCACCTATCCGCTGATCTGGTATGGCTGCGTGGTGTTCGCGCTGAATTACCAGCCGTACGACGCGACCCGCCCGCGGGTCTGGCTGAACCGTATTTTTCCGTGGTACCGGCTGCTGTCGTGGGGCACAGCCGCCTACTCGGTCGGCTTCGCGCTGGGCTGGGAGACGCCCTTGCTGTGGTTGGGCACGCTGCTCGGTGCGCTGATCGGGCTGGCCATGACGCTCATCAGCCTGGTCGACGGCTGGCGCTGGTGCACCGGCGAGATCCGCCAGCGCCACCTGTGGCTGCTGCTGTCCTTCTTCGTCGGTGCGCTGCCGGCGATGCTGATCCTGGTGCCCGCATTCGACTGGGAGCTGGGCGGCATGCGCGTGATCGTGATGGTGCATTTCGTCGGCATGTTGCTGATGTATTGCGGCCTCGCCTACGCGGTGCTGAAGTACCGCGTGTTCAATTTCGATTTCGCGATTAGCCGGGTGCTGGTGTTCAGCGTGGTCAACCTGCTGCTGCTGTCTTTGTTCGGCCTGATCGAGTGGGCCATGCATGGCGGGCTTTCCGGTCACGGCCCGGAGAAGAAGAGCGCGCTCGTCGACGCCGGCGTCGCGCTCATCACGTTCCTGGTCTTCCACAAGGTGCACGATACGCTGGAGCGCCGGGTCGAGCGCCTGTTTTTCAGGCAGTGGCACGACAACGAGCACAAGCTGCGGGACTATGCGCGCCAGGCCGCCCACGTGACCACCGTCGACGCCCTGCTCGGCACGCTGCGCAGCGCGATCGACCGCTTCACCGCCCACGCCGGCTGCGCCCTGTACCTGCGCCAGGCCGGCGGTGAATTCGCGCTCGTTCCCGGCGCCACGCTGGACGGCGCGCCGGCGCACATCGACGCCAACGACGGCGCGGTGCTGGCCATGCGACCCCAGCCGGAGCCGCTGTTCCTCGAGACCATGCAGACCACCCTGCCCGCCGAGCTGATGATGCCGATGTGCCACCGCAACGTGCTCAATGGCCTGGTCCTGTTGGGCAGCAAGTGGCACGGAGAAAGCTACCGTCCCGATGAATGCAAGGTGCTGCAGCAAGTCATCGAACAGGTCGGGCTCGACCTGCACGTACTGCGCGTCGACATGCTGGAGCGCGAACTGCAGGACCTCGAACGCGAGACCCGGCGCAAGGACGAAGAATTGCAACTCATGGCCGGCCGCCGCCGCAGCGTGCGCCCGACCGCGACGGCGCAGGCCTCAGCTGTCGCGTGAGGGCTTGCGCGGCTGGGCCAGCTGCGGCAGCACCTCGACCATGGTGGCGGTGAAGGCCTCGAGGAAGGGCGGCAGCGGCCGGCCGCGCTTGGTGATCCGGTACAGGCCGAGCGTCACTTCCGGGTGCGTCAATACATTGGTGCGCACCTCGTAGCGCCTGCAGGCCTGGGTCGCGAAGGTCGGCAGCACCGCCGTCCCCATGCCGGCCGCCACCATCGCGATGATCGTGTCGACATGGCTGAAGCTGCGGCCGGGGGCGGCCGGCTGTTCCGGCTTCGGCAAGTGCGCGTCCACCAGTTGCTGGATCAGGTTGTCGGCGGGCAGGCTGATCATCGCGGCGTCCTGCAGCGCCGACCACGGCACGGCGGCATTGTCGTTCGTGCAAGACGAGGCGGGCGCGGACGGCGGCGCAAGCCGCATCAAGTGGAAGGAATACAACAGTAAACGGTCGACGCCGCGTTTATTTTCAAGAAAAAATCCCATCCCAAAATCGACTTCGCCGCTTTCGACCAGCGTATGTACGCGCGGCAGCGCGCAATCGACGAGCTGGATATCGACCTGCGGATGCGTCTTGCGGAACGAGCCGAACACCATCGGCAGCAGGCTCGACGAGACCATCGGCGAGGCAGCCAGGCGCAGCGTCTGGCGCTGTTGCTGGCCGAAATCGGCCAGCTCGGCGGCCGCCGCTTCCAGCTGTTCGAGAGCGGCGAGGGCCGCCGGCAGGAAGCGCGTGCCGGCCGGCGTCAGCGCCACGGCGCGCGTGGTGCGGTCGAACAGCCGGGTGCCCAACTGCTTCTCCAACTCGCCCATCATCACGCTCAGGCCGGCTTGCGTGATATGCATGCGTTCCGACGCCCGCGTGAAATTTCCTAATTGGGCAACCAGAGTGAATGCTTTCAATTGCCGGAACGACAAATTCATATGAATCGCTTATTAACTCATGCGGGATGCATATTTCCATATTAACAAAGAGCAGGTTTAAATGGTCCCTAGCTTTATTTGTTTCATACCGTTTATAAGAAAAAAAGACCACAGAGACAACAGGTCTTGATGTGGTCAGGAGACATCCTTTTTTTAACTGTAAATGAGGAGTTCAAGGCATGTCTGTTCGTTCGTTTCCACTGAAGCCGCTAGCCGCACTGCTAGCGCTCGCCCTGCCCGCCTGCGCCCTGGCGCAAGCCGACGATGACGCAAAAGTCCAGCGCGTCGAAATCACCGGTTCGTCGATCAAACGCATCGAAGCCGAAACTGCGCTGCCGGTGCAGATTCTCAAGCGCGAGGATATCCAGCGTACCGGCGCGACCTCGACCGACGAACTGATCAAGCAGCTCAGTTCGCTGAGCAGCGCGGGCAGTACCACCACCACCGCCAGCGCCACCGGTTCCGGCGGCGGCTCGATCGCCACCGTCTCGCTGCGCGGGCTGGGCAGCGCGCGCACCCTGGTGCTGATCAACGGACGCCGCACCGCGGTGTACGGCGGCGGCGCGGCCGGCAGCGCCGGCTCCTCGGTGGACGTCAACAGCATCCCGCTGGCGGCGATCGAACGGGTCGAGGTGCTGAAGGACGGCGCCTCGGCGATCTACGGCAGCGACGCGATCGCCGGCGTGGTCAACTTCATCTTGCGCAAGGACTTCACCGGCGTCGAACTGAGCGGCACCTACGGCACGCCGGACAGCGCGCCGCACGCGGCCGACAAGCGGGTCTCGCTGTTCGCCGGCTTCGGCACGCTGGCCCAGGACGGCTACAACGTCACGCTCAGCGCCAGCGCCCAGACCATCGATCCGATCTTCGGCTCCGACCGCTCGTACGCCAGCCGCATCAACACCGGCATGAACAACGACCAGTTGTCGTCGATCAGCTTCCCGGCCAACGTGTTCATCTACGGCAGCAAGGGCGTGCTGACCACGCCGAGCACCGCCAACTGCGGGCCGGTGTCGCAAGTGTCGCCCTACGCGCCGACCCGCTGCAGCTTCGACAACAGCCCTTACGACTCGATCCAGCCGAAGTCGCAAAAGGGCAACCTGATGCTCAGCGGCCGCAAGACCCTGACCGCCGACGCCGAGGCGTATTTCGACAGCAGCTACAGCGAGGTCAAGACCACCACCACCACCCAGCCGGTGCCGATCTCGTACAACAGCAACCTGGTCGCCGGCAATCCGTACAACGCCTGGTTCCAGAGTTTCCTGGCGAAGAACTACCCGTCGATCGCCGCCAAGGGCATCTCCGCCACCTTCGGCGTACCCTTCCCGGCCGTGTTCCTGCTGCCGCCGTCGAGCCCGTACTACCCGGCCGCGTTTGCCGCCGCCAACGGCATGGCCGGCCAGCCGCTGGCGCTGAACTACCGCGACGTCGCCAACGGCGCGCGCACCGCCCAGGACGTCGCCGACAACCTGCGCTTCGTGACCGGCGTGCGCGGCGCCGTCATGGGCTGGGATTACGACACCGGCGTGCTGTATAGCCAAAGCAAGGTCCGGAACATGCTGCTGGGCGGCTCGCCCCAGTACTCGCTGCTCCTGCCTATCCTCGACAGCGGCGTGATCAATCCGTTCGGCGCGACCACCGATCCGGCCGCGCTGGCCTCGGCGCAGGCCGCGGATTTCATCGGCCAGAACTTCCGCACCGTGACCTCCACCCTCGGCGTGGACGCCAAGGTCTCGCGCGAACTGTTCACGCTCGATGCCGGCACCGTCAACCTGGCGCTGGGCTTCGAGGCGCGCAAGGAAAAGTTCCTGTTCGATCCTTCGCAAGCGATCCAGAACGGCGACATCGCCGGTATCGGCGGCAACCAGTTGCCGGTGTCGGCCGGGCGCAACGTGGTCTCGACCTATGCCGAGATGAACCTGCCGATCATCAAGTCGCTGGAGGCTGACGGCGCGGTCCGCTACGACCGTTACCAGAACGTCGGCAGCACGGTCAATCCGAAGATGTCCTTGCGCTGGCAGCCGTCGCCCGCGGTCCTGGTGCGCTCCTCGGTGGGCACCGGTTTCCGTGCGCCATCGCTGACCGATCTGTACACCGCACAGGCCCAGGGCATCACCGGCAACGGCACGCGCGACCCGCTGCGCTGCCCGAACATCTCGACCGGCGCGCCGGCGGACTGCAACAACCAGTTCGCCACCGTCACCGGCGGCAATCCCAACCTGCAGCCGGAAAAATCGATCTCCTACACCTTCGGCGTGGTGCTCGAACCGGTGCGCGACCTGTCGATCGGACTTGACGCCTTCCGCGTGAACCTGAAAAACGCGATCGTGACCGGCGGCCTGAGCTCGACCTTCCTGCTCAGCACGGCGGCGACCGCCAATCAGTACGCGCAGTACATCCTGCGCGGACCGGCCGACGGCAACGCCAGCGGGCTGGGACCGATCGTCGGCATCGTCCAGACCAACGCCAACCTGTTCAAGACCCAGGCGGCGGGCGTCGACGTGGATGCCAAGTACGCGCTGCGGCTGCCGGCCAGCCGGGTGCTGATGCGTTTGAGCGGCACCTACCTCGGCAAGTACGACGTGCAGGGGCCGACCGGCACCTACACCAGTTCGCTCGACCAGGCGCTCAACGCGCAGGGTGGCGTGATCGTGCGCTGGAAGCACAATGCCAGCGCGACCTACGAGACCGGACCATGGAGCGCATCGCTGTCGCAGAACTACCAGAAGGGCTACACCGACGTGCTGGGCAACCACGACCCGGCCGGCACCACGCCGCGCAAGGTGGCGGCGTACCAGACGTTTGACGCGCAAGCGACCTACGCGGGCATGAAGTCGCTCAAGTTGGCGCTCGGCGTGAAGAACCTGACCAACGTCGATCCGCCGTACACCAACCTGACCTCCAACTTCATGGGCGGCTACGATCCGAACTACAGCGACGTGCGCGGCCGTTTCGTGTACCTGACCGCGACTTACTCCTACAAGTAAGTCCCGGCGTCGCAGCAAGCAGCCCGGCCCGCGAGGCCGGGCTTATCATTGGCGGTCCGGAAACGGCGCGCGCCACGCGGGCAGTTCCTGCAGGCGCGCATGCCAGCCCGCGATCGCGGGGAACTCGGCGAGCGGGATCCTGGCATCGCCGGCATACGGCAGCGTGCTCGCCATCGCGAAGTCGGCGACCGTCAGCTTGTCGCCCAGCAGGAAACGTCGCGTGCGCAAATGCGCATCCAGGATCGCCGCGCTGTGCCTGAACGTGGCGGTCGCCGCCGCCACCGCCGCCGCATCCGGTTCACCCATGCCGATCGCCGGCCGGATCAGGTTTTCGAAATACAGCGTGCCCGCGGGCCGCGAGAAATGCTGCATGTCCCAGCTCAGCCAGCGCATCACCTCGACCTGGCTGGCGTCGTGCGGCCACAGCTCGGCGCCGGCCCGGTCGGACAGGTAGCACATGATGGCGTTGGCTTCCCACAGAACCAGTTCGCCGTCCTGCAGCACCGGCAAGCGGCCGTTCGGATTGATCGCCAGGAATTCCGGCGTCCTGTGCTCGCCCTGCGCCAGGTCCACCCGCACGAACTCGACCGGCGAATTCAGGTGGCGCGCCACCGCGCAGGCTTTGCGCGGGTTCACGGTTTCGGAATAGTAGAGCTTCATGCCGCGTCCTCCAGATAGGCCGCGAGGCGCTCGAAGCTGCTGCTCCAGCCGCCTTCATGGCCG
>DASRXO010000743.1:0-2909 GCA_035654095.1 Telluria sp. | reverse complement strand
TGGACCCGGTTGGCGATCGGGCCGTCGGCGTCCACCGAATCGAAGGAGAAGTCGGTCAGCTGGTTGTTCAGGATGAAGCCGTCGACCATCTGGCGCGAGCCGAAGGCGTCTTCCACGGTGGTGGTCATCGACAGGCCGGCGCCTTTGCCGTCGACCACCACGAAGTGCGAGGTGGACGGCGATTCGATCGCGTTGTCGGTGCCCCAGGCCACGTCCATGCCGGGCGGCTTGCCGGCCGGCGCCACGCCCATCGATTTGTCGGTGATCAGCGCGGCGCGCTTGGCCAGGTAGTCCTTGTCGATCAGGCTCGATATGCCGCGCCCGGGCAGCGGCACGAAGTCGGTGTCGGCGGCGTAGCGGTTGCGGTCGGCGTAAGCGAGGCGGCCCACTTCCGAGAACAGGTGGATCGCTTGCGCGTCCGGCACGCCGTTGACCGGCGGGTACTGGCCGATGTTGGTGGTCGCCAGCATGCCGAGCATCTGGGCCACCGCGATGCCGCCGGAGGAAGGCGGCGGCATGCCGCACACGGTCCAGCTGCGGTAGTCGCTGCAGACCGGGGTGCGCAGCTTGGGCCGGTAGCCGGCGATGTCGGCCGCGGTCAGCAGGCCCGGATTGGTCGGATGGGCCGCGACCTTGGCCGCGATGTCGCGCGCGATGTGGCCCTGGTAGAAGGCGTCGGCGCCGCCGTCCGCGATCTCGTGCAGGGTCTTGGCCAGCGCCGGATTCTTCAGCAGGTGGCCGACCGGCCAGGGCTTGCCGTCCTTGTCGTAGAAGTAGGCGGCGGCCGCCGGGTCCTTCTTGATGTACGGGTCCCAGGCCAGCAGGCCGTTCAGGCGGGCGCTGACCGCGAAGCCCTGCTCCGACAACTTGATCGCCGGTTCGAACAGGGTCTTCCACGCCAGCTTGCCGTGCTGCTTGTGCGCCAGCTCGAGCATGCGCAGCACGCCCGGCGCGCCGACCGAGCGGCCGCCCACGATGCCGGCGGTGCGCGACAGCGGCGTGCCGTCCGGATTCTGGAACAGGTGCTCATTGGCCGCGGCCGGCGCGGTCTCGCGACCGTCGAAGGCTTGCACCTTGGCGCCGTCGTAATACATCAGGAAGGCGCCGCCGCCGATGCCCGACGATTGCGGCTCGACCAGGGTCAGCACCAACTGGGTGGCGATCGCGGCGTCGATCGCGCTGCCGCCCTTTTTCAGCATCTGGTAGCCGGCCTCGACCGCCAGCGGGTTGGCCGCCGCCACCATAAAGGTCTTGGCGACCCAGCCCGGCTTGTCGGTATAGCCGACCTCGATCTCGGGCGCCTTCTGGTTGGCGTCCTGGGCCAGCACCGGATGGCTGGCGCAGGCGCCCGTCAGCACGGCTGCGACGGCGAACATCTGCAACTTGATCATGGCTTCTCCCGGCAAGAAAAAAGCGCGCGACCAGGGCCGCGCGCCCGATACTGTTGGCATCCTACATCAAATTGCCGAAACGCTCAGCTTGTACTTATTTGGGCTGCATGCGGATCGCGCCGTCGAGGCGGATGGTCTCGCCGTTGAGCATGGCGTTCTCGATGATCGCCTTGGCCAGGTGGGCGTACTCGGCCGGCCGGCCCAGGCGCGACGGGAAGGGCACCATCTTGCCGAGGGCATCGCGCACCTCGTCGGGCATGCCCATCAGCATCGGCGTTTCGAAGATGCCGGGCGCGATCGTCATCACCCGCACGCCGCTGCGCGCGAGGTCGCGCGCCATCGGCAGGGTCAGGCCGACCACCGCCGCTTTGGACGAGCCGTACGCGGCCTGGCCGATCTGGCCGTCGTAGGCCGCGACCGAGGCGGTGTTGATGATGATGCCGCGTTCGCCGGAGTCGGCGGCCTCGGTCTTGCCCATCGCATCGGCCGCCAGGCGCGCCATGTTGAAGGTGCCGACCAGGTTGATGTTGATGGTGCGCTGGAAGACCTCGAGCGGATGCGGGCCGTCCTTGCCCACCGTCTTGACGGCCGGCGCCACGCCGGCGCAGTTGATCAGGCCGCGCAGCGTGCCCAGCGCCACGGCCGCCTCGACCACCGCCTTGCCGTCGGCTTCCGAGGTCACGTCGCAGCGGACGAACACGCCATTCAGCTCGGCCGCCAGCGCGGTGCCGGCCTCGGCCTGGACGTCGGCCAGCACCACCTTGCCGCCCGCTTCGGCGATCATCCGCGCGCTCGCCGCGCCCAACCCGGACGCGCCGCCGGTGACGATAAATACATTGCCCTGGATTTGCATGGTATCCCCTTCACGTTCTTATTTTGACGTTTACGTAAACGTCAACCGTCGGCATTGTAGCGCATTCGCCGTGTCAGAAGCACTGCATGCTGTTGCCGACGCGGTTACAGAGCCGGCCTTGCGGACTGACGGTGGCGTTACCGACGCCGGGGGTGTAGTGGTTGCCGCTGACGTCGTTACAACCGCCGGCATTGCAGCCGTTCAGCTGGACCGGCGGTGGCGGCGCGATGACCGGCGTGCCGACGGTGGGCGACGGCGTCACTGGCGAGGGCAGCGTCAGGGTCGGCCGGTAGCCGTCGGTCACGATGGGCGGCGAGGCCGGCATGCTGCCGATGACCTGCTGCACGCTGCGGCGCTTGATGGGCTTCTTTTTCGGCTGCGGCTGGTCGGGCGCGACGTCGGGTTCAGGCTTGCTGGTGGGTGGCTCCTGGGCTGGCGGCGCCTCGTCCTTGGCCGGCGCCTCGACCTTGTCGGGCGGCGCATCGGCCTTGCCGCGCGGTGCAGGCTGGGTGGACTTCGACTCCGACGGCTCGGCCGTCGGCTTGTTCTGCGCCGCGGCACCGCCGCACAGTAAACACGTCATCAGGATCAATATGCAGGATGGGGATTTCAGTTCGATCATGGCTCACCTCGTTGTCGTCCCACAGGTATACCACCATTGGCAA
>DASRXO010000742.1:0-3658 GCA_035654095.1 Telluria sp. | reverse complement strand
ACCAGCGGGCCCGGCTTGCCGTGCGGCGTGACCAGCTCCGAAAACAGGCCTTCGCTGAGCGCCTTGAGCGCGACCGGGATATCGACCAGGGTCCAGTGATAGAAGTCGGTGCGCGGCAAGTCGTCGGCCACTTCCCGGCCTTCCCGGTTGACGTCGGCGCCGACGGTCGGCGCGTCGAGGTCGTGGCAGAACAGGATCAGCGACTGGGTGCCGGCCGGCACGTCGTCCCAGGCCAGGTGCGGATTCCGGTTGCTGGACAATCGCACATGGGCGGCCGGATCGATCACGGCAAACGCGCATTGCGGCGGGATCGGACCGCCTTCGTTAAAGGAATCGCTCCATAGTTTCATCGCACACCTCCCCTGCCCCTGATGATATTGACCTTCGCCGCGGCGACAGGTTTCACTTGGGGCTGATCTGTAACCAAAAAGTGACCGGACCGTCATTGGTCAGCGACACCTGCATGTCGGCCCCGAACTGCCCAGTCTGTACCATGCCATGCCTCGCGCGCGCCCGGCGCACAACATACTCGAACAGCCTCAGGCCGTCCTGCGGGCTGGCGGCCGGCGTGAACGAGGGCCGGGTGCCGGAGTTGGTGTCGGCCGCCAGCGTGAACTGCGGCACCAGCAACAGGCCGCCGGCGACGTCGGCGAGGCTGCGGTTCATCTTGCCGGCCGCGTCCGCAAACACGCGGTAGGCCAGCAGTTTGGACAGCAGCGCGTCGGCCTCCTTCTCGCTGTCGCCGCGCTCGGCGCACAGCAGCACCATCAGCCCGGCGTCGATCGCGCCGACGGTGGCGCCGTCGACCAGCACCTGCGCCTGGCTGACCCGTTGCAGCAGGGCGATCATGCGGCCAGGGTCACGCGCGCGAACTTGCGCTTGCCCACCTGCAGCACGAAGCTGCCGGCCGCCAGCTTGAGCGCCTTGTCGGCCACCACCGCGCCGTCGATCCGCACCCCGCCCTGCTCGACCATGCGCATCGCTTCGGACGTCGAGGCGCACAGGCCGGCTTGCTTGAGCACATGGGCCACGCCCAGCGGCGCCCCGGCCAGCGCGACTTCCGGCACCTGGTCCGGGATCCCGCCCTTCGAGCGCTTGACGAAGTCGGCCAGCGCCTCCTCGGCGGCTTGGGCGGAATGGAAGCGGGTGACGATTTCCTGCGCCAGTGCCACCTTGGCGTCGCGCGGATTGGCGCCGCCCTCCACCGCGGCCTTCAGCGCGGCCAGCTCGGCGATCGAGCGGAACGACAGCAATTCGTAGTAGCGCCACATCATCACATCGGAAATACTCATCAGCTTGCCGAACATCGTATTGGCCGGTTCGGTGATGCCGATATAGTTGTTCTTGGACTTGGACATCTTGTCGACGCCGTCCAGGCCTTCGAGCAGCGGCATGGTCAGGATGCATTGCGGCTCCTGCCCATAATCCTTCTGCAATTCCCGGCCAACAAGCAAGTTAAATTTCTGGTCTGTTCCACCTAGCTCAAGGTCTGACTTCAAAGCCACCGAATCGTAGCCCTGCATCAAAGGATAAAGGAACTCGTGGACTGAAATGGGAGTCCCACTCCGGTAGCGTTTGGTGAAGTCGTCGCGTTCCATCATCCGGGCCACGGTGTAGCGCGAAGCCAGCTGGATCATGCCGCGCGCGCCGAGCGGGTCGGACCACTCCGAGTTGTAGCGGATTTCGGTGCGGGCCGGGTCGAGCACCAGCGAGGCCTGCTTGAAATAGGTCATCGCATTCTGTTCGATCTGCTCCCGGGTCAGCGGCGGGCGCGTGACGTTGCGGCCCGAGGGGTCGCCGATCATCGAGGTGAAGTCGCCGATCAGGAAGATCACCTGATGGCCGAGGTTTTGCAGCTGGCGCATCTTGTTGAGCACCACGGTATGGCCCAGGTGCAGGTCGGGCGCGGTCGGGTCGAGCCCGAGCTTGATGCGCAAAGGCTGGCCGCTGTGCTCCGAGCGCGCCAGTTTTTGGGCGAATTCGCCCTCGATCAGCAGTTCATCGACACCGCGCTTGGTGATGGCGAGCGCTTCCAACACGGTGTCCGTCAGCGGCAAAGAAGGTGAACCTTGCGCGGCGGCAGCGTTCCTGGAAGGTGAAGAAGTGGTCATAAGCTACTTATATAGGGCTATGTCAAAAATGTTGGAAGGCGCCGGGAGTTTGATATAATGCTCGATCCCGTCAATCTTGCCGAACGAAAACTAATCGAAACAACAACAAGAAAGTATTAGTCGTCCCTCGTCTGTTCAGCGGCAAATTTTAACTGATTGCATGAACCCTACAAAACAATTCACAGGCAAACGCTGGTCCAGCCTGCTGGGAACGACGCGAAAGGCGCGCATCATCAGCGCGGGCGCGATTTTCCTGGCGGTGTGCGCCTTCGGGGCCGCCGGCGTCGCGCCGCTGGCGCCGGACGCCTCCGACCTGCCGGTCAAGTCGATCGCCCAGGACCTCGCCCTGCCGAACCTGGCCGACCAGATCGCCTCCCTGCAGCGCGAAGACCAGCAATTCATCCACGAAGAGAAAGTGCGCGCCGGCGATTCGCTGGCCTCGCTGCTCAACCGCCTCGGCGTGGACGACCAGGACGCGGTCCGCTTCATCAAGGCCGACCGGGTCGCCAAGGGCGTGATGCAGCTGAAAACCGGCAAGCGGGTCCAGGCCCAGACCGATGAAGACGGCCAGCTCCAGTGGCTGCACGCGACCGTGGTCGATGGCCGCGACGTCCCGATCAAAAACATTTCGATCACGCGCAAGGACAACAAGTTCATCGCCCAGGAAATGCCGGCCCAGCTCGAGCGCCGCGTCGAGATGCGTTCGCGCGAAATCACCAACTCGCTGTATTCGGCGACCGACGCCACCTCCGACGGCGGCAAGCTGCCCGACTCGATCGTGGCGCAGATCATCGAGATGTTCTCGACCAGCATCGACTTCCGCTCCGACCTCAAGCGCGGCGACCGTTTCAACGTGGTCTACGAGACCTTCTGGCAAGACGGCGAAATGGTGCGCGCGGGCCGCATCCTGGCGGGCGAGTTCGTCAACCGCGGCGTGACCTACCAATCGGTCTGGTTCGACGACCCGTCCAGCAAGACCGGCGGCGGTTACTACACCTTCGACGGCAAGGCCCTCAAGAAATCCTTCCTCAAGTCCCCGCTCGAATTTTCCCGTATTTCCTCCGGCTTCTCGATGCGCGTGCATCCGATCTCGGGCAACTGGAAGGCCCATAAGGGCATCGATTTCGCGGCCGCGCTGGGCACCCCGATCCGCGCCTCGGGCGACGGCACGATCGATTTCGTCGGCGTGTCCGGCGGCTACGGCAACCTGGTGGTGGTCAAGCACTGGGCCAATTACAGCACCGCTTACGCCCACATGAGCCGCTTCGCATCGGGCATGCACAAGGGCAGCAAGGTCAGCCAGGGCGACGTGATCGGCTATGTCGGCGCGACCGGCTGGGCCACCGGCCCCCACCTGCATTACGAATTCCGGGTCAACAACGAAGCGCGCGATCCGATGACGGTCAGCGTGGTGGCGCAAGCACCGCTGACGCCGCTCGAGATGGCGCGCTTCAAGAATGCCGCGGCCGACATGACCCACCGCTTCGCGCTGCTGCGCCCGGGCGGCGCGGCGATGGCGGCGCGGTAAACCGCGTTCATCGATCGGA
>DASRXO010000741.1:0-9356 GCA_035654095.1 Telluria sp. | reverse complement strand
CGGCCGGCATACGATTCGGGCGCGAGCTGCAGGCTGGGGCGCGGCTGGGCCATGTCGGAATCGGGCGCGGGCGCGGCGACCGCGGCGACATCGTCGTTGGCCAGGGCCAGGATTTCGACCGCGCCATCGACCGGGCGGTTGGACAGGATGACGGCATCGGGACCGAGCGCATCGCGCACCTTGCGCAATGCTTCGCGCGAGGTCGGCGCGGTAAATTTCTTGACATTCATCGATCGACTCCTGAGGTACCTGCGGGGCGCGCACTCACATGAGGCGCCGGCCCATCACAGTGTCAATTATTGACGATGCAGTATGGAAACCATCGACCGAAAAGGCAGGTTAACAACCCCCATTTCGCCACCAAGTTGGCATAGCGAAAAATGGGGTCACATCTGACATTCGTACATTCTGTTTTGGAAATGTCCGAATGTCAGACGTGACCCCATTTTTCGCCAAAGAACTCGGCGCGGGGCATGCAACGAAAGCAGGACGCGAATCGCCACGATAAAGCGATGGGGTCAGGTCTGACATTCGTACATTTCTTCTTAAAAATGTACGAATGTCAGACGTGACCCCATCTTGCGGCGAGAAAAAAACGGGGCTAGGCCGGGGCGCCCACCAGGCTCGTCACGCGGATCGTTTTGGTCTCCGGAATCTCGGAGTGCGACAGCACCTTCAGTTGCGGCAGGGCGCGCCGCAGGAAGCGCGACAGCAGCGCGCGCAACGGTCCCGGCACCAGCAGCACCGGCGTCAAGCCCATCTGCTCTTGCTGCGCCGCCGCCGCCCCCGCCTGCTGGGCGATGGTGTCGGCCAGCCCCGGCTCGATGCCGGTGCCGTCGCCGCCCGCGCCCAGCGCCTGCATCAGCAAACGTTCGAGGCGGTTGTCGAGCGTCATCACGGACAGCTCGTTGGTCCCTGGGAACAGCTGCTGCACGATGGCCCGCCCCAGCGCAATCCGCACCAGGGCCGTCAGCTCGTTCGGGTCCTGGGTCTGCGCCGCATGCTCCGACAAGGTCTCGATCACCGACCGCATGTCGCGGATGTGCACGCCCTCGACCAGCAGATTCTGCAGCACCTTTTGCAGCGTCGACAGCGACACCACCTTCGGCACCAGGTCCTCGACCAGCTTCGGCGCGTCCTTGGCCAGATGGTCGAGCAGCGCCTGCACCTCGGCCCGCCCCAGCAGCTCGGAGGCATGGCTGGTGATCAGGTGGTTCAGGTGGGTCGCCACCACCGTGCCCGCGTCGACCACCGTGTACCCCATGCTCTGGGCCTCGTCGCGCAGCCCGGCGTCGATCCAGGTCGCGGGCAGGCCGAAGGCCGGATCGGTGGTCACCAGCCCCGGCAGCGAGCCGCTCGCCATGCCCGGATTGATCGCCAGGAACTGGCCATTGAGCGCCTCGCCACTGCCCACTTCCACCCCCTTGAGCGTGATGCGGTAGGCCGAGGGCTTGAGCTCGAGGTTGTCGCGGATGTGCACCGGCGGCGCCAGGAAGCCGACTTCCTGCGCGAACTTCTTGCGGATGCCCTTGATGCGCTTGAGCAGCTCGCCGCCCTGGGCCTTGTCGACCAGCGGTATCAGGCGGTAACCGACTTCCAGCCCCAGGGTATCGACCGGCATGATGTCTTGCCAGCTCGCCTCTTCCTGCTCGGGCGCCGCCGCCGGCGCCGCCGCCGCGGCGGCCGCCTCGGCTTCGGCCGGGCTCTGCCGGTTCTTGCCGATCAGGTAGGCGGCGCCCGCCAGCAGCGAGGCCAGCAGCAGGAACACGAAGTTCGGCATGCCGGGAATCAGCCCCATGCCGCCGAGGATGCCGGCGGTGATGTACAGCACTTGCGGCTTGGCGAACAGCTGGGTGATCAGCTGAGCACCGATGTCTTGCTCGCTGGCCACGCGCGAAACCACGATACCAGCCGCGGTCGAGATGATCAGCGAGGGAATCTGCGCCACCAGCCCGTCGCCGATCGCCAACAAGGTGTAGTTCTTGAGCGCATCCGCAAAGCCCATATCGTGCTGCAAGATGCCCACCACCAGGCCGCCGATCACGTTGATCACGGTGACCATGATGCCGGCCACCGCGTCGCCGCGCACGTATTTGCTGGCGCCGTCCATCGCGCCGTAGAATTCGGCTTCCTGCGCCACTTCGGTACGTCGCCGGCGCGCGTCGTTCTCGCCGATCAGGCCGGCGTTGAGGTCGGCGTCGATCGCCATCTGCTTGCCCGGCATCGCATCCAGCGCGAAGCGCGCGCCCACTTCGGCGATCCGGCCCGCACCCTTGGTCACCACCGTGAAATTGATGATGGTGAGGATGATGAACACCACGATACCGACCGTGTAATTGCCGCCGATCAGGAAGTGGCCGAAGGCTTCGATTACCTTGCCGGCCGCCGCGCCGCCGGTGTGCCCTTCGGTCAGCACCACCCGCGTCGAGGCCACGTTGAGCGACAGCCGCAACATGGTCGACACCAGCAGGATGGTCGGAAAGGCCATGAAGTCGAGCGGCTTGACGGTGTACAGGCTGGTCAGCAGCACGATCACCGCCAGCGCGATGTTGAAGCTGAAGAACACGTCGAGGATGAAGGCCGGCAGCGGCAGCACCATCATCGCCAGCAGCAGGACGATGATGATAGGCGCGGCCAGCGCGTTGCCGCCCTTGCCGGCCAGTCGGCCGAGCCATGCCGGCAGTTTCAGGCGGTTCATGGTGTTGCTCCCTTATTCGTGTCGGGTTTCTTTTGTGCGGCGGGATTCTGCGGGTCGAGCTCGGGCGGCACCGCCAGCCTGGTCGGCCGGTCGGGGTACTTGCCGCCGTTCTTGCTGTAGGAGCGCAGCTGGAACACATAGGCCAGCACTTCGGCCACCGCCGCGTACAGCGCCTCGGGGATCTCGTCGCCGATGTCGGTGTGCTGGTGCAGCGCGCGCGCCAGCGCCGGCGCTTCGAGCAGGGCGACCTTGTTTTCCTTGGCGATTTCGCGGATCTTGGCGGCCACTTCGTCGCTGCCCTTGGCCACCACTTGCGGCGCGCCGCGCTGGCCGTCGGCGTACTTGAGCGCCACCGCGTAGTGGGTCGGGTTGGTGACCACCACGTCGGCGGTCGGCACCGCGGCCATCATGCGGCGCTTGGCCATCTCGCGCTGCAGCTGGCGGATCTTGGCCTTGATTTGCGGATTGCCGTCCGCTTCCTTCGATTCCTGGGTGACCTCGGTGCGCGTCATCTTCAGCTTGTTGGCGTAGTGCCAGACCTGGTAAGGCCCGTCGATCGCCGCAACCACGCCGAGGCCGCCGACGATGAACAAGAAGGCCGCGCCCAGCAAGTCGACCATGTGGGCGCTGCCGCTGCGCAGCGGCTCGACCGCCAGTCCCAGCACGGCGTCCTTCTGGTTCAGCACCACCAGCCAGGCCACGGCGCCGACCACGATGGTCTTGGCGATCGCCTTCAGCAGCTCGACCAATGCGTTGGTGGAAATCATATTGCCCAGGCCCTGGAACGGGTTGAGCTTGGCGAAATTCGGGGCGACCGCCTTGCCGCTGAACAGCCAGCCGCCGATCAGCAGCGGCGACGCCAGCGCGACCGCCATGATGGCCAGCGCCAGCGGCAGGCAGGCCAGCAGCACCGAGCCGACGTCGACCGCGATGCGCTGGATCAGTACGTCGGCATTGAAGACTTGTTCGCGGTCGAGCGCGAGCCCGGACACCATCGCCGCATTCAGTTGGCGCACCAGGCTGCCGCCGGTGAACCAGAGGCCGCAGCCGGCCGTCATCAATACTGTAAAAGTTGCCAATTCGCGCGATCGGGGCACGTCGCCTTCTTCACGGGCTTGCTCCAATCGCTTGGCTGACGCGGGTTCGGTCTTTTCTGCGTCGCTGTCTTCTGCCATCGCGGACTCCTGTTATCGGCAGATGACATTATTCGCGATATTGCCTCCAGACAAAGGTAAGAACAGGCGGTCAAAGGCAGGTCTCTTCGTCCGCTACCGGGCGCAAAACACCTGGTCCAGCGTGGGCGCGTCGAGCGCGGCGCGCGCCCACGCGGCAAGCGACTTGCCGGAGGCCTGTGCCAGACGCTCCTTGGTTTCCTTGGGCAAGACGCCGAAGCGCGCCTCCAGTATCGATTCGAGGATCTCGACCCGCCCTTCCATGCGCCCCGCTTTGCGGCCTTCCTTCAGCCCGCGTACTTCAAACGGATTCATATACGGCATCTCACACCTCCGTTCCATTTCATCAATGTCGCGCATCAAACCGGACTGCAACGCTGCTGGTAGCCGCATCATCCAGTCGATCACGCCAAACAGATCGACTACACGCTGCCGGTCCCAATCGCGCTGGTAGAGCAGCCGTACCAGCCGCCATTTGAACGCATGGCGTTGGACATCGTTCCCCTTCGATTGTTGCGTCAGCAGATGGGCAGCGGTGACCAACGCGAAGACGTTCGAATCGAGCAGCAATTGGTCCAGACTTTCCCGATAGTCGTTCAGCTTTACCACTGGGAACAGAATGCTCGTTTCGCAACCGAACACGGAATATCCGAAGCGGTCCGGCTTCCAATGCGCCCTCCCATCGGCGAGCACTGCAAGGCTGGCGACCGGGCGCCGGTAGCGGTCATAAATGCGGTAGTTGTAGACGAACACACGTTCGGCAAAATCGGGGTCGTAACGACCTTGCACATCGATGTGGATGAACATCCACTGGTCGGCGCCGCCGAGCCTGGCGACGCGCACCAGCTTGTCCACCCGGCGCTTGCCAAGCCCGGCATCGCGCACCACCTGGGCCAGTTCCTGTTCGAGGAACACATGCGGACGCAGCCAGTCGATCTGGGCATGCGCATATGGAAAATAGAACGCCATGAACTCGGGAAAGTACCGGGTCACGGCATCCTTCCATGGCGTGTCGTAGTCGTCGGAGATGGCGCTCATCCAGGTTAGATGAGCGCCCCGCCGGATCGTTCCGCTAGCGCGGCTTGCGCGGCGCAGCCTGCCGCACGGTCTGCTCGATCGCGCCGAAGATGGACTTGCCGGCGCCGTCCAGCATCTCGATCTTGATGGTGTCGCCGAACAGCATGAAGGGCGTGCTGGCGGCGCCGTCCGCAATCATTTCCAGGCAGCGCTTTTCGGCGATGCAGGAATAGCCGCGCGCCGCGTCCTTGTTGGACACGGTGCCCGAACCGATGATGCTGCCTGCGCGCGCATTGCGCGACTTGCACAGGTGTGCGATCAGTTGCGGGAAGTTGAACACCATGTCCACGCCCGCATGCGGCTGGCCGACCAGCTTGTCGTTCCAGCTCGAGCGCAGCGGCAGGTGCACCTTGCCATCCTTCCATGCCTCGCCCAATTCGTCCGGCGTCACCGCGACCGGCGAGAAACTGGTCGCCGGCTTCGATTGGAGGAAGCCGAAACCCTTGGCCAACTCCGGCGGAATCAGGTTGCGCAGCGAGACGTCGTTGACCAGCATGAGCAGGCGGATATGCTGCTGCGCCTGGTCCGGCGTCACGCCCATCGCCACGTCGCCGACGATCACCGCCACCTCGGCCTCGAAGTCGATGCCCCATTCCTCATGCGCGAGCGCGATGTCGTCCATCGGCCCGAGGAAGTCGTCGCTGCCGCCCTGGTACATCAGCGGATCTTCCCAAAACGACGCCGGCAGCTCGGCGCCGCGCGCCTTGCGCACCAGTTCGACGTGGTTGACGTAGGCCGAGCCATCCGCCCATTGATAGGCGCGCGGCAGCGGCGCCATGCATTTCGCCGCATCGAAATCAACACTGCGATGCGCGCGCCCGTTGTTGAGCTGCACGTACAAATCGTTGAGCTGCGGCGCGATGAAGGCCCAGTCGTCGAGCGCCGCCTGCAGGGTCGGGGCGATCCCGTCCGCCAGATGGGCGGTCTTCAGGTCGCGCGACACCACGGCCAGTTGGCCGTCGCGGGTGCCGTCGTTGATGGTCGATAGTTTCATGGTCGTGGGTCGGGAAGGAAGTCAGGCCGGCACCAGCAAGTCGAGCTGGTCCTGGTTGAGATAGCACCACTCGCCCTCCGCGATGCCGAGCGCATCCAGCGTCAGGCCGCCGATCGCCGCGCGGTGCAGCGCGCTGCAATGGTTGCCCGCCGCGGCCAGCATGCGCTTGACCTGGTGGTACTTGCCCTGCTCCAGCACGATCTCGAGCCGATGCTCGCCGCGCTGCACGCAGCTCAGCGCGGCCAGCGGCGCAGGTTCGTCGTGCAGCTGCACGCCGGCCAGCAGTTGCGCGATCAGCGCCGGCGTCACCGGCTCTTGCGTCGTGGCCAGGTAAATCTTCGGGATGTGGCGCTTGGGCGAGGACTGGGCGTGGATGAAGGGGCCATCGTCCGACATCAGCAGCATGCCGGTGGTGTCGTGGTCGAGCCGGCCGACCGGCTGCACGTCGCGCCAGGTGAATTGCTCGGGCAGCAGGGTCAAGACGCTCGGATGGTGGCTCGGCTTGCGCGAACATTCGACATGCGTCGGCTTGTTCAGCACGAGGTAGACCTGCTCGCGGTAGCGCCACTCCTCGTCGAACACGTGCAGCACCAACGCGTCGGTCTCGATCGCGGTCTTGTAGCTGGTTTGGATGTGGCCGCCGATCGCGACCTCGCCATCGTCGACCAGCGCGCGGCAGTATTTGCGAGTGCCGAAGCCCTGCGACTGCAGGATCCGGTCCAGGGATAATTTGCTCATAGGGCGCAACTTTAACAGAAGCCCAGGGCAGCCGGAAAGGCGGGGGTTGGTTTCGGGAAATTTGAATCTGCGCAAACAGCACCTTTGACGCAGATCAAGTTTCACGGGGTTCTCATTGATACACTGAAACTTCCTTAGGAATCGGCTGAGCCCGTCGTACGAATAACTACCGACCATTAGGACAAATCAAGTAGACCCAAGAGGACGAGAATGCTAACTCCCAAACCTTGCCAGTCCGGCCTGGACCTGCCGCCGTCGACCGCGTCGCGCGCCGACACCCACTCCCAGCTCGCCATCGAACAGGCGGCCCTGCACAGCGCCCGCCTGGCGCTGGCGCGCTGGCGTAGCGGCAGCGCCTTCCCGCAGCGCCAGGTCGATGCCGCGCTGCGGCCTTCGGTGCAAGCCGCGTGGTATGCCGAAACCCAGAAGAATTTCCAGCGCTGGCTGGAGGGCGGCGGCTTTTCGCAAGCCGGACCGGCCGTACTGCCGCGCGCCAAGGCCTGCGTCGGCTAAATCCGCGCCGGTATTGCATCGGCTATCGAAAACGAAAAGCCAAAATGAAAACGGCGGTATTGCGCCGCCGTCTCCACGTCCCGCGAAAGGGACTTAATGCGAGGAATCGTAATTCTCTCAATGCCGCATCATCGATGTGGTTAGTAGTTCGTTTCAAAAAAACGCTGCCAACATGCTGAACTTTTTATATCGGCCCCCCTTGGAAAGAACTACAGTCCCAATATAGAACACCTGCATGAACTTTCAAGGAATATTATCTGAATCAGTTAACGATTCAGCGCAGGCTGGGCGTGACGCCGCGATACACCGACTTCACCGCGCCGGCGCCGACCGAGGCGCCGAATTTCTTGAGCACGCGCTCCGGCAAGCCTTCGTGCGCCGTGTAGTCGACGATCTCCTCGACCCTGATCACGTCGCGCGCCACGCTGTCGACCGTGCCGAAGCCATCGGCCAGGCCCATGTCGACCGCCTTCGCGCCGCTCCAGTACAGGCCGGAGAAGGTCTCCGGGGTTTCCTTCAGGCGCTTGCCGCGGCCATTGCGCACCACGCTGATGAATTGCTGGTGGATCTCGTTGAGCATCGCCTGCGCATGCGCCTTGTGCTTTTCCGATTGCGGGCTGAAGGGATCGAGGAAGCCCTTGTTTTCGCCCGCGGTCAGCAGGCGCCGTTCGACGCCCAGTTTTTCCATCGTGCCGGTAAATCCGAAGCCGTCCATCAGCACGCCGACCGAACCGACGATGCTGGCTTTATTCACGAAGATCTTGTCGGCCGCGGCCGCGATGTAATAACCGCCCGAAGCGCAGATTTCATCGACCACCACATACAAATGCTTGGACGGATACCCTTTACGCAAGCGCAGGATCTCATCGACGATAATGCCGGCCTGTACCGGACTGCCGCCGGGGCTGTTGATACGCAGGATCACCGCCACCGAACCCGTATCCGAAAATGCCTTGTTGAGTGCAGGGACCACCGCATCGGCCGAACCGCTGCCTTCGGCGTCGATGCTGCCGTCGATCTCGACCAGCGCGGTGTGCTTGCCGAGCTTCTCCTCCGAATCGAAGAAATTGAAATCGAAATAGGCCCACAGCGCAAAGAACGCCAGGCCCAGCGTCAGCAGCTTGAAGAAGATGCCCCAGCGGCGCGCCGCGCGCTGTTCCTTGACGGTGGCAAACACCAGCTTCTCGAGCGTTGCGCGCTCCCAGTTGCCGGTGGTCGGCGCCGGGGTGGCGCCTGTGTGCTCGCTGTTCGTGTTGTCGCTCATAGATAGGTGTGGAAGTAGATTGTTTTATGCTTGCGGCGGCCGGATGAATTCGTCCGGCTGCCAGTAGATCTTGCCGCCGGCTTCGGTCACGCCGATCGGCCGCAGCCGCCCGCCGCGGCAGGGACCGCCCGCGCAAAAACCGCTCTCGGGAACGTAAATCGCGCCATGCGTCGAGCACATCAGGTACAAGCCGCTGGACTCGAAAAACTCGCCCTCGGCCCAATCGAGTTCGATCGGCACATGGGCGCAGCGGTTCAGGTAGGCGTAGGCCTTGCCCTGGTAACGGACCACGAAACCGGTGCCGGCGTCGCCGAAGGCGGTGAGCGGAAAGCGCACGCCCTTGCCGCCCTCCTGCACCGCCTCCGAGTCGCATACCAGCACCGCGGTGATCGCTGGGTCCATCACGCGTTCTCGGTCAGCCATCGATGCAGTTGCTCGACCGTGCAGGCCGAATAGACCGGGCCGCAGGCATGCAGCTGGGCTACCGGATGGGCGCCGTATTCCACCGCGATGCCGGCCGCCCCGGCGTTATTGGCCATCAGCAAGTCGTGCGTCGTGTCGCCGATCATAACGGTGCGGCGCAAGTCTTGCCCCAATTCACGCGTCAATTCCTGCAACATCGCAGGATGCGGCTTGGAAAATGTCTCGTCCGCGCAACGGGTGGCGTCGAACAGCGACAGCAGGCCGACCGCGTTCAGCGCGCGGTTCAAACCGACGCGGCTCTTGCCGGTGGCCACGCCCAGAAAATAGCCATCTTGGGAAAGTTCGGTCAACATGTCGCGTACGCCGTCGAACAACACCAGTTCGTGGTCCTTCGACAGATAGTGGAAGCGATAGCGCTCTACCATGCGCGGCGTCAGCGCGGGATCGATATTGGGCATCGCCGCCTGCATCGCCTCG
>DASRXO010000740.1:0-2713 GCA_035654095.1 Telluria sp. | reverse complement strand
GCCGAAGGTCACCTGCGGCAGGATCACCGCCTGCGGACCGTCGGCCACCGCGGAGTCGATTTCCACCCCGCGGTTCATCGGGCCCGGATGCATGACGATCGCGTCCGGCTTGGCCAGCGCGAGGCGCTCCGGCGTCAGGCCGTAGCTCTTGAAGTATTCCTGCGCCGAAGGCAGCAGCGCGCCGCTCATGCGCTCGTTCTGCAGGCGCAGCATGATGATCACGTCCACGCCCTTGAGGCCCTCGTCCATGTTGGTGAACACCCGCACGCCCATCTGTTCGAGCCCGCTCGGCAGCAACGTGTGCGGGCCGATCGCGCGCACTTCCGGCACGCCCAGCGTGGTCAGGGCGTGGATGTCGGAGCGCGCCACGCGGCTGTGCAGGATGTCGCCGACGATCGCCACCGTCAGCTGGCTGAAGTCCTTCTTGTAGTGGCGGATGGTGTACATGTCGAGCAGGCCCTGGGTGGGGTGCGCGTGGCGGCCGTCGCCGGCGTTCACCACGTGGACGTGCGACTGCTTGGTATCGATCAGGTGCTTGGCGATCAGGTAGGGCGCGCCCGACTGCGCGTGGCGCACCACGAACATATCGGCGTGCATGGCCGACAGGTTGTCGATGGTATCGAGCAGCGACTCGCCCTTGCTGGCCGACGAGGCCTGGATGTTCAGGTTGATCACGTCGGCCGACAGGCGCTTGGACGCGATCTCGAAGGTGGTGCGGGTGCGCGTCGAGTTCTCGAAGAACAGGTTGAACACGCTCTTCCCGCGCATCAGCGGCACCTTCTTGACTTCCCGGTCGGAGATGCCGACGAACGACGACGCGGTGTCGAGGATATGGTTGACGATCGTCTTGGGCAGCCCCTCGATGGTCAGCAGGTGCTGGAGTTCGCCATTTTTATTGAGTTGCGGATTAAGCATGGTCTTCTTCTATGGTGAGCGAAAGGTGGCCGTCGGCGCCGCGCTGCAGCGCCAGCGCCTGGCGCCGTTCGAGCGGGACCTGGGCGGCGACGAAATCGGCCGCCACCGGCAGTTCGCGGCCGCCGCGGTCGGCCAGCGCGGCGAGCATGATGCGCGCCGGGCGGCCGTAGTCGAACAGCACGTTGATCGCGGCGCGCGTGGTGCGGCCGGTGTACAGCACGTCGTCCACCAACAGGATGGTGGCGCGGTCGACGTTGAAGCCGATCTGGGTCGGCTTGACGTCCGGGTGCAGGCCCTTCTTCGCATAGTCGTCGCGGTAGAACGAGACGTCGATGAAGCCGAGCCGGCCGGTCAGGTCGAGGTCGGCGGCGAGCCGTTCGGCCAGCCACGCGCCGCCCGAATGGATGCCGACGATGGCCACGTCGGGGATGCCCGCGAGGCCTTGCCGCACCTGCTGGAGCAGCGCGCGGTAGAGCGCCTCCGCGTCGAACTGTTTAGTTGATGTTGGCATGATCGTCAAAGTATTGTTGCAAAATGATGGAGGCGGCCTGCGCATCGATGATCTCGCCGCGCCGCGCCGGGATCACGGCCGACGAGTAGCGCTCGTCGACCAGCTCGACCGGCAAATTGAAGCGCCCGTGCAGCTGGTTGGCGAAGCGCCGGCAGCGCAGCGTCATCTCGTGTTCGGCGCCGTCCGGGTGGCGCGGTTCGCCGACCACCAGCCGCGCCGGGCGCCATTCCGCGATCAGGTCGCCGATCTGCCGGAAGCGCGCCGCGTTGTCGATCGCCTTGACCACGGCCAGCGGCTGCGCCTGTCCGGTCAGGGTATTGCCCATCGCGATGCCGATCCGCTTGATGCCGAAGTCGAAACCGAAAAGGAGTTCAACCATTACGCATGGCCGGCCTCGGAGGCGAGCATCATCGGGTCGATGCCGAGCAGTTTGATCGCGGCGTTGTAGCGTTCTTCGATCGGCAGGTCGAACAGCACGTGGGCGTCGGCGCCGACGGTCAGCCAGCCGTTGCGGCCGATCTCGTCTTCCAGCTGGCCCGGGCTCCAGCCCGAGTAGCCGATCGAGACCAGCAGGCGCTGCGGCCCATCGCCGTTGGCCACCGCTTCGAGCACGTCGATCGAGGTGGTGAACGCGACGTCGTCGGTCACCGTCAGCGACGAGGAATAGCGCGCGCCCGGCGTATGCAGCACGAAGCCGCGGTCGTCCTGGACCGGCCCGCCGAACATGATCGGCTCGTTGACGACGGTGGTGCGCAGCCCATCGGCCAGTTTCAGGTCTATGCGCTCGAACAAGATTTCCATCGTCATGTCGGTCGGCTTGTTGATGACCACGCCCAGCACGCCCTTGTCGTTATGCTCGCAGATATACACCACGGTGCCGCCAAAAATCGGGTCTTGCATGGACGGCATGGCAATCAGGAAATGGTTGGCGAGGTTCAGGCCGGACGGGCTCGCGCCGAGCAGGGGCTCGCCGCTGGCGTCGTCGTGAGGCATTCCGGGCATGGGGTGAGGTTTGCCGACTTTGCTTTTCTTCATACGCGTACTCTCTCGTGGCTCACTCTCTTGTGTTTACTGCCAGTATCCAGCTACAACGATGGATTTTTCGATAGTTTACACTGATTTGCGGCCGTCACGATGGGAAGCACCGTCGCGCGCGCCGCTCACTGAGCCAAGCTTTGAGGCCGCTCACATAAAAATGACTGGGAGCAAATCCTTGCACGCGCAAGAGGTATGCCGCCGTGAAAGCATCCGTCGTTCCCGCGCGGGCGGGCACGACGGGGCTAATTG
>DASRXO010000739.1:0-3747 GCA_035654095.1 Telluria sp. | reverse complement strand
CTTGGGAATGGTGCGGGTGTCGAAGTCCGGGTTGCCCGGGTCTTCGCGTTCGGGCGAGAACACCAGGAACATGTCGTGCCCGACGGTGAAGCCGCGCGCCTCCAGCCGCGGCCGCAGCTCTTCCTCGGTGGTGCCGGGGTAGGTGGTGCTCTCGAGCGACATCAACTGGCCCGCGCGCATGTGCGGCAGCAGGGCCTCGGCGGTGTCGAGCACGAAGCTGAGGTCCGGTTCGCGGTAGACGTTGAGCGGCGTCGGCACGCAGATGATCAGGGCGTCGGCCTCGGCCGCGCGGCTGAAATCGCTGGTGGCCTCGAAACCGTGGGCGCGCGCCGCCGCGATCCGGGCCGCGGGAATATGCTCGATGTAACTGGCGCCGCGATTCAGCTTGCCGACCTTGGCGGCGTCGATGTCGATCCCCAGCACCCGGAAGCCGACCGCCGCGTAGCGCAGGCTCAGCGGCAGCCCGACGTAGCCGAGCCCGATAATGCCGATCACCGCGCTGCGATCCTCGAATTTCGCGACCAACTGGTCCAGCAAAGCGATTTTATTTTCGTCGCGCATGTTTTTACCCCTGCGTATGGAATTAAATGCGAAATGGCACGATTTTTTTGGTAATGGCCGGCCTGTGCGCGCCGGTAATCGGCGCTGCCGGCGGCGCCGGGTGCAATTGCGGCGTATATTCGCTGACGATGGCTTTGACCATCGATTCGATCATGCCCCGGTCATTGGTATCGCAGGCCATCATCAGGCAGGTGATATAGGTTTCCAATACCCCGGGACGGAGCGCGCTTTCTTTCATCCGCATAATGCGCGGATGTTCACTTGGAAATACCTTCCCATCGGTTAATAATTCCTCGTGGAGTTTCTCGCCCGGGAATAAACCGACGAATTTAATATCGATATCGCCGTCCGGATGGTGGACCGTCCTTTCAGTTAATCCGGACATCACGATCATGGTGCGCGCCAGGTCGACGATCTTGATCGGCTCGCCCATGTCCAGCACAAACACGTCGCCGCCCTTGGCCATGGCGCCGGCCTGGATCACCAGCTGGGCCGCCTCCGGGATCAGCATGAAATAGCGCGACACCTCGGGATGGGTGATGGTCAGCGGCCCGCCGTGGGCGATCTGGCGCTGGAACAGGGGGATCACCGAGCCCGACGAGCCCAGGACGTTACCGAAGCGCACCATGCAGAAGGTGGTGCGCTCGCCCGAGGTGGTGGCCGCGGCCTGGAAGATCAGCTCGGCGATGCGCTTGCTGGCGCCCATGATGTTGGTCGGCCGCACCGCCTTGTCGCTGGAAATGAGCACGCAGGTGGCGACCCCGAACTTGGCCGCCGCCGCGGCGATCACTTGGGAGCCCAGCACGTTGTTGCGCAGGCCCTCGACGATGTTGGCTTCTACCAGCGGCACATGCTTGTAGGCGGCCGCGTGGTAGATGGTGTCGACCTGGTCTTCCTGCAGGATGCGCTCGACCAGCGCCGCATTGCAGACCGAGCCCAGGTGGGCTTCGATCGGGATCTGGGGGAAGCGGCTGAGCAGTTCCTGCTTGATGGTGTAGAGCGCGAATTCGGAGTGATCGAGCAGGCGCAGGCGCGCTGGCGCGAGAGTGACGATCTGGCGACACAACTCGCTGCCGATCGAGCCGCCGGCGCCGGTCACCAGCACCGTCTTGCCGCGCACGCAGCGGGCGAACAGTTCGGTGCGCGGCGGGACCGGCGCGCGCCCCAGCAAGTCTTCGAACTTGAGTTCGCGGATCGCCTCCTTGGGCATGGTCTTGTCGTCGGCCAGGTCGAGCAGGCGGCTCAGGATCTTGGTGGTGACCCCGGCCGCGGCCATGCGCTGCATGATGTTGCGCAGCCGCGCCGGCGACACCGAGGGGATCGCGATGATGATCGAGCGGATGTTCATGGCGTTGACCATTTCCACCAGCCGGTCGGTGTGGAACACGCGCAGCCCGGCGATGGTGCGTTCGTTGAGCAGGTGCTTTTCGTCGAAGAAGCAGACCGGCCGGTACTCGTTGCTGGTGCGCATGGTCAGCGCCAGCTGGGCGCCCGGTTCGCCGGCGCCATAGATCGCCACCGCATGGTCGCTCGCGGGCCGCTTGCCGATGTGGTTGCGCAGGAAATTGCGCACCGTGATGCGCGAGGTGACCACGTAGGAAAACACGATGAACCAGTAGATCGCCAGCGCGCTGCGCGGGAAGCGCTCCTCGTTGACGGCCAGCAGCACGACGTACACGCACAGCACCGCCGCGCCCAGCGCCATGCCGGTGGCGGTCAGCAGGCGCTGGTCGATGAAGCGGATCACCGCGCGGTACAGGTCGGACAAGGAAAACGCGGCGATCGTCACCAGCGCCACCACCAGGTAGGACGAGGGGCCGTAGTGCATGGCCAGGCCGAGGTCGCCGACCCGCAGCAGCATCGCGATCAAGAAGCAACAGGGCAGCGCCAGCAGGTCGACCCCCACCATCAGCGCGATCTTGGTGGTCCGGCGCATGGACACCATGTCGGTGCAAAACTGGCTTACGAGATTGATGTTTGGCATGGACATGGCAAGGAATAGATTCGATTGGTTATTATTTCCGCGAGCCGATTATTGCCGCACATTAGAGTCTTAATTGAATTGTAAGTTTATTATCATGCGAGTACTGTGCAGCCGATTTGAGAATGCTCAATGGCTGACCGACGGCGATTAATTTCCAATCGGATTGAATTTAAATTGGAAATTAAAAAGATAATGCGAGAAATAAATTAAATTGCGCGCCAAACCAGCGCGGCTTTGCAAGTCACGCCAGAACCGGCTTGATTATCAGGATCCGGCGCACATATTCATGGTCTCGGTGCTGGTTCAATGAAAACGGCCCGCGGCGCGCGGGTTCGCGCGGCTTGAATTTGAAGAGGAGGAAGCAATGAGCAAGATTATCGGGATCGACCTCGGCACCACCAATTCCTGCGTCGCCGTGATGGAGGGCGGGCAAGCCAAGGTCATCGAAAATTCGGAAGGCGCGCGCACCACGCCATCGGTGGTCGCCTACATGGACAGCGGCGAAATCCTGGTCGGCTCGCCGGCCAAGCGGCAGGCGGTGACCAATCCGCAAAACACGATCTACGCCGTCAAGCGGCTCATCGGCCGCAAGTTCGACGAGAAAGAGGTGCAGAAGGATATCCACCTGATGCCCTACCAGATCATCCGCGCCGACAACGGCGACGCCTGGATCGAGGTGCGCGGCAAGAAGCTGGCCCCTCAGCAAATTTCGGCCGAAGTGCTGCGCAAGATGAAAAAGACCGCCGAGGATTACCTCGGCGAAACCGTTAGCGACGCCGTGATCACGGTGCCGGCCTATTTCAACGACTCCCAGCGCCAGGCCACCAAGGACGCCGGCCGCATCGCGGGCCTCGAGGTCAAGCGCATCATCAACGAGCCGACCGCGGCCGCGCTGGCCTTCGGGCTCGACAAGGCCACCAAGGGCGACCGCAAGATCGCGGTCTACGACCTGGGCGGCGGCACCTTCGACATCTCGATCATCGAGATCGCCGACGTCGAGGGCGAGAAGCAGTTCGAGGTGCTGTCGACCAATGGCGACACCTTCCTCGGCGGCGAGGACTTCGACCAGCGCGTGATCGACCACATCATCGGCGAGTTCAAGCAGCAGGCCGGGATCGACCTCGGCAAGGATCCGATTGCCCTGCAGCGCATCAAGAGCGCGGCCGAGCGCGCCAAGATCGAACTGTCCTCGACCCAGCAGA
>DASRXO010000738.1:0-3673 GCA_035654095.1 Telluria sp. | reverse complement strand
CGGCAACCTGCGCGACTGGTGGACCGCGGCCGACCACAAGAACTTCGACGCCAAGACCAAGATGCTGGTCAGCCAGTACAACGCCTTCAGCCCGGTGCCTGGCTATCACGTGAACGGCGAACTGACGCTGGGCGAGAACATCGCCGACAATTCGGGCCTGGCGATCGCGTACAAGGCCTACAAGCTGTCCCTCAAGGGCAAGAAGGCGCCGGTGATCGACGGCCTGACCGGCGACCAGCGCTTCTTCATGGGCTTCGGCCAGGTGTGGCGTTCGAAGATGCGCGACGCGCGCGCGGTGGCGCTGATCAAGTCCGATCCGCATTCGCCGGGCCAGTTCCGCGCCAACGGCACCATGAAGAACCAGCCGGCCTTCTACGACGCGTTCGGCGTCAAACCGGGCGACAAGATGTACCTGGCACCGAAGGACCGTGTCATCATCTGGTAAGCGTCTCTGTGCAAGAAGGCCACTCCCATGGCCTTCTTGTTGCAGCTCCTAGGGTATGCTTGGCAAAGGCTTTGCCGAGCGGGCTTGGGGTTTGAATCTCAAGCACGGTCCTTCGATTGCGTACCAGCTCATCGCTCCCAGCAATAGGCAGGAAATGCACGACAGCGGGAACAGGAGCCACGGGGACATGAGTGGGAAGTACCAGAGGAATAATTTCTGAACCGGCCAGCCATATAAATAGACGCCGTACGAAACATCCGGCAACTTGTTGAAGCGAGCAAAGAACGGACTAGGCTTGAACGCCAGGTAGAAAAGCAGGTAGGCTCCAACGGTGGCCAACGCCAGTTCCGATGCGCGCCACGAACACATCGCGACAAGCAGCAGGCCGGCGGCCAGACACGCACAGCATGACGACAAGAATAGTAAAGCGCAGCCACGTGCGCCGTGTCCTCAGCGCGCCAAGCACGCCTAACAGCAAGACCGACATATAGCAGGCAAACTCGAGCGATATCGTCCACATGGAACCGTTCACGCCTGGATATGGGGTACCGGTAAAGATGGCTGGAACTACCGGCTCGCTAAGCGTTGCCATGCCTCTCACAAAACCTGGCAGCCAGAGCCGCGAAAAATACCCGGCTGGCTCGGCAACGATCGGGCCAATGACAAAAGCGCATATCAGGGAAGCCGCAACGAAACCGGGATAGATGCGAAGGACGCGCTTTTTCAGGAAGGGCCAGAGTGCCGGTTGCGACATCCAGCTCTTGAGGATGAGATAACCGCTGAGCAGGAAAAAGCCGTCGACCGCGAACTCGCCAAACGACAGGGTGTTGAAGATGGAGGTCAGGATCTCGCGGCTGCGGTTACCGTCACGCAATTCGGGAGCGTGGGACAGCAGGACAAGCAGCGCGAAGATCAAGCGCAGAAGATTGAAGTTGTTGCCGTTCCTGGCTTGCAATGGCGCTGACATTCGGTTGTCCTCCTGGCGCTGGTTTGCAGTGGCGCCACGTGAGTTTGGCAAAAAAAAACCGCTCTCAAAGGAAGCGGTTTTCGGTAAATGCAGGCGCTAACTATTTGGCGGCGGCGGCCATGAAGTCGACGGCTGCCTTGACTTCGTCGTCCGAGGCGGAGGAACCGCCCTTGGGGGGCATCATGCCTGCCTTGCCCTGGAAACCCTTGAGTGCATGATCGTACAGCACGGCGACGCCTTGCTTGATGCGTGGCGCCCAGGCGGCCTTGTCGCCGAACTTGGGCGCACCGGCGATGCCGGCGCCATGGCAGGCGACGCAGGTGCCGTTGTAGAGGGTCTTGCCGGCGTCGGCGGCCAGCTTTGCGGGAGCGGCTGGCGCGGCGGCAGCGGCAGCAGGGGCAGCGGCAGGAGTTGCGACAGCTGGCGCGGCGTCGGCGGCCGGGGCGGCGGCCGGTGCAGCTGCTGCTGCGGCGGCTGGCACCTCAGGTTCCTTGAACTTGGCGCCGCCCTTGTTGGCCATGTAGACCACGGCGCGCGCCACTTCGACATCGTCGAGATCGGGATTGCCGCCCTTGGCCGGCATCGCGCGAATGCCCTCGAGCGCGTGTTTAAGCAGGGTGTCGTAGCCTTGGGCGATGCGCGGACCCCAGGCGGCGGCGTCGCCGATCTTCGGTGCGCCTGCCGCGCCGGTGCCGTGGCAGGCAGCGCAGATCGTGGTGTAGACCGTTTCGGCCGCTTGCAGCACTTTCGGCGCGTTTGCATCCTTGAGCGTGTAGCCTTCCTCGGCCACCGGACGCACGCGGGCGGCAATTGCTTCAGGGCTTTGGCTTTCGGTGCCGGCGCCGGTCAGCTTGGTTGTCGTGACGAACGACACCAACAGGACGATGCCAATGACAGTGACCAGAAAGAAGCCAACCACAGCTGCGACGAGCTGCTTGGGAGTACGGATTGCGGATTCGTGTTCGTTGTGTGCGTCGCTCATGATTTCCTTAGTGCAATTGTCAAAGCTGCCCGTCTTGCAGTTTTTGCATGTACCTCTGCAAACACTCGCAAACCCGCGATTATAGACCCAAAGCACCTGTTTTGGCAGGTAAATTGCCCGTTCAGCCGCACTTTCCATGGACGGCTGGCGCGAAAAACTGTATCCTTCGCATCTCTTCAGACATTCCCCCGCGCGGCTGTAGCTCAGTGGATAGAGTATTGGCCTCCGAAGCCAAGGGTCGTGGGTTCGATCCCCGCCAGCCGCACCAAATTTTTCTGGAAATTCCCATGGAACACCGTTGCAATGGGATGCAGGGAAATGCACGATTTATCACGAGTTGGCGTTCGCACTGTGCCAAATTTGTGCCACTCGAAGGTCCGGAAACGTCGTGTTTTCACACACGGATTTGACCGCACCCCGGGTAGAAATTGATCTACTTGTCGTCAAGTGAAGCCGTCCCTTGCGCTTCCAGTGCGACCATTTCCTTTGGCATCGCTCGTGCCATCAACGCCTCGATGGCGCTCTCCTGTTGCTTGCGGAGCTCTTGCAGTTCATAAAGTTCACGCTGGAAGTATCCCTTGGCATCTTCACCTGGTGCATATTGACTCGCGTCGGGCTCAATCCCTTCCTCCATCCATTTCCTTCGCTCCAATAGTTTGACGAAGTAGTCACGCGCCGCAGTTCGTTCGCGTCGCTTGGTTGCCGTCGTTGAGCCATCAGGCGCGCTCAAGGGACAACCCTAAAGCCGCGCAGCGGTGCTCTATTCCAACGTTGACGGCGTTAGTCTGGTGTGAATTTGTCGATTGGTCGATCTGGTGGCGCTTCGTCATACGCTGCCCTTAGCGTGATACGAACAATTAGGTCATCAACTACGGTTTGCGTGGTTTCGCCGGTTTGCAAGATCTGCCCCCCGGAGCTCGCGTACTTATGGGTATCAACCGTTCTAATTATGCAGCCGTTCGAACGTGGAGTGATTTGCCCAGCCTTTGGGATATAGACAGCAAAACCCATTTGCCCGTGCAGGACTCCACCACGTGTGACCCCGGTGAGCTCGAACCGAACCCCGTCATGATAGGTTGTCGCACCCGTGACTGTGGCTGATTTGTCGCACTCGATTTCCATAGGGAGCTCTCGGACGGTATTGTGTGTCAGTACTTGTTGCCAGGAGAGCAATGCGTTACCGGCGAATAGCGTCGTGCCGCCTTTCTGAATTTCGACATGCACATCCGCAATTTGAGGATCATGTGGTGCTGTCTCGGCGAAGGCACTAATAGACCCG
>DASRXO010000737.1:0-2438 GCA_035654095.1 Telluria sp. | reverse complement strand
GCGCCCTGGTGGCGTTCAGCGGCCTGGTCGCCAGCGCGGCCGCGGCCGACGAGAATGGCACCGAGACCCGCACCATCGACGCCCGCGTCACCCGCATCAAGCTCGACGGCGTGATCGACCTGAAGCTGCGCCAGGGCGCGGTGCCGACCCTGGTCATCACCGGCGACAAGAAGTGGCTGGCCAGGACCACCACCGTGCAAAGCGGCGACACCCTCAACATCGACACCGAAATGGGCCGCGTCAAGGCCCAGAACCACATCGGCATCCACGCCGAACTGACCCTGCCGCAGTTGCGCGAAGTGAGCTCCGACAGCGTCGGCTGGACCGATATCAGCGGTTTCAGCGGCGACGAGCTGGAACTCTCGCTTGACGGCGCCGGCTCGATGAAAGTAGCCTGTAATTACAGGATCGTCACGGCCACCCTGGGCGGAGTGGGCAGCATGAACATCCAGGGCCTCAACAGCGAGGGCATCGACCTCAATTTGCGCGGAGCCGGCTACGTGACCCTGGTCGGCAAGAGCAAATGGCTGAAGGCCAGCCTGGGCGGGCTGGGCGGGCTGGACGCCGAAAAATTCAATGCCGACAGCGTCACCCTCGAGCTCAGCGGCCTGGGCAACGCCACGGTCACGGCGCGCCAGAGCGCGAACCTGAACCTGAGCGGGCTGGGCTCGGTGACGGTGTACGGCAAGCCGCTCAACCGCAGCGTCAGCGTGGACGGGCTTGGCAAGGTCAGCTGGAAATAAGGGCGGCCACGATGAGAACAAGGAAATCCTCCGAAGAGGATCAACAGGACCGGTACCGCGGTCCCGGTGCGAACCACGAGACATGAAAAAACTAATCGTTGCGATGATATTCGCATGCGGTATGCAGAGCGCGCTGGCCGGTTTCACCGAAGCCGCGAATGCCTACAACGCGAAGAACTACGCGCTGGCCCTGAAGGAATGCACGCCGCTGGCCCAGGCCGGGATGGCGGACGCCCAGCATTTGCTGGGCCTGATGTACTACATGGGCCGCGGCGTGCCGCGCGACTACAAGCAGGCCATGCTCTGGCACCGCAAGGCGGCGCTGCAGGGCAAGGCCGACGCCCAGTACGTGGTGGGCGCCATGTATTACACCGGCAACGCGGTGCCGCAAGACCAGAAGACCGCGATCGCCTGGTTCCGCAAGGCGGCCGAGCAGGGCCATGCCGAGGCCCAGAGCGCGCTCGGGCTGATGTACCGCTACCACGTGGCCGGTATGCCGCAGGACGTGGTGCTGGCCTACATGCTGTGGAACCTGGCCGCGGCCAATGGCAACGCCAACGCGATCGAGCAGCGCGCCTCGGTCTCCAAGCAGATGACCCAGGAACAGATCGAGGAAGGCCAGGCGATGTCGCGCGGCTGGCGTCCCGGCACGCCGCTGCCGACCCAGTCGCGTACCGGCGCCAGCAGCTGAGCCCTGCCGAATGTCCCCCTTGTTTGACCGCCATCTGAACGGCGGTTAAAATGGCGGGTTATTTGAATCTGGGCTACTATGCGTCGCAAACTCGTCGTCGGGAACTGGAAGATGAACGGCAGCCGTGCCGGCAACGCCAGCCTGTTGTCGGGCATCGTCGCCGGCCTTGGCAATGCCCCGGCGGCCTGCGCGGTCTGCGTGCCGGCCCCCTATCTGTCCCAGTGCGAAGCGGCGCTCGGCGGCGGCCCGCTCGGCTGGGGCGCGCAGGATGTCTCGGCCCATGCGGCCGGCGCCCACACCGGCGACGTGTCGGCCGCCATGCTGGCCGATTTCGCCTGCCGCTACGTGATCGTCGGTCACTCCGAGCGCCGCGCCTGTCATGCCGAGGGCAATGAACTTGTGGCCCAAAAAGCTGTCGCAGCATTAGGCGCGGGGCTGGTGCCCATCGTTTGTGTGGGCGAAACCCTGGCCCAGCGCGAGGCCGGGCAGACCGCCGCCGTGGTCGGCGCCCAGCTTGGCGCCGTGCTGGCCCTGCTCGACGATGCGGCGGTCGCGCGCATCGTCGTCGCCTACGAGCCGGTGTGGGCGATCGGCACCGGCAAGACCGCGACGCCGCAGATGGCGCAGGAAGTGCACGCGCAGTTGCGCGCGCAATTGAAGGAACGGCATGCAATCGCGGCCGACACCGTGCCGATTTTGTACGGCGGCAGCATGAAGCCCGATAACGCCAAGGAACTGATGGCCCAGCCGGACATCGATGGCGGTCTGATCGGCGGGGCAGCATTGAAGGCGGCCGAGTTTTTGGCCATCGTCCACGCTGCCGCATAACTCATTTAAAACTTGAAATGGAATAAAATGAACACCTTGTTCAATCTGATTGTCGTCGTCCAGGTCCTGTCTGCCCTGATTATCATCGGCCTGGTCTTGCTCCAGCACGGCAAAGGCGCCGACATGGGCGCGGCCTTCGGCTCGGGCGCTTCGGGCAGTCTGTTCGGCGCCACCGG
>DASRXO010000736.1:0-3666 GCA_035654095.1 Telluria sp. | reverse complement strand
CCGTCGGAACTGGCGGAACGGTGCGAATGGCAAGGGCAGGCCCTGGTGCTGCGGCCGGTGCGCCCCGAGGACGGCCCCGCGCATGCGGCATTCTTTGCAGCGCTCACCCCGGAGGATGTCCGTTATCGGATGTTTGTTGGCATGCGCGAATTGTCGCACTCGCAGTTGGCCCGCTTCACCCAGATCGACTATGACAGGGAGATGGCTTTCATCGCCACGCGCGACGGACAGACCCTGGGCGTGGTGCGCGCAGTTGCGGATCCGGACAACGTGGAAGCCGAATTCGCCATCGTGGTGCGGTCCGACTTGTCCGGGCGCGGACTGGGCTTGCTCTTGATGAACAAGCTGATTGCCTATTGCCGCAGCCGTGGCACGCGCGTCCTTGTGGGCGAAACGCTACCGCAGAACGCGCGCCTGCTGGACCTGGTGAGAAAGCTCGGCTTCGAAGTGCACGGCTTGCCAGGCAAGGACGCGGTGCAGTTGCTACTGCGGCTGGATTAGCTGCACTGGGGACTGGCGGCTGGTGGGCTCACTGTCCGCAAGCTGAGGAAGAGGGGCGTTTGTTGCCAGCAGGGCCACGCTGAATGCGTTGTCCATCGTGAGCTGGTGCAGTTCGAACCATTGGGGCAGCAGCACCAAGGCCTCGCGTCCGATGCCGATGTCGCCTTCCATCACCCGGGGCTCGGTGTGGTGCAGGGCGCACAGTACCCGCGCATGCTGCTCGCGATGGGACTGCAGCCCGGGATATGCGATCGCTATCGTTCGGCCCAAACGAGTGCGTCGGCGGCGCCGGTCTCGGGTAGCACGCAGACAAACTCCTCGCCGCCAACGCGACCGAAATGGTCGATCGCCCGCAGCGTTCCCACGCATGCTTCGACCAGGCGCTGGAGCGCCCGGTCGCCGCATGCGTGGCCGTAGGTGTCGTTGATGCGCTTGAAATAGTCGATATCGAGCATGGCGACCGACAAGGGACGGCCATACCGGCGTGCCAGACCGAGTTCGCGTTCTACGAGTTCGGTCAAATAGCCGCGGCTGCAGGCACCAGTCAATCCGTCATGCCGGGCGTCGTGCAAGCCGAAGGCAATTTTTCTTGATGTGCATCAATTTGTGCCACATGGTGGGAGCAATGACTGAAGCCGGGTGAGGCGGAATTTCTATATTTTTCTGATCTGGGTCAAGTTTGCCGCCTGCCTTTTGCGCTGTTTGAGTACACAATCGATTCATCTTTTGCGACAAGTTGGCAGGCCGTCCGCTCATATAAGGAAAACAATATGTTCACGGAGATACTCTTGCCGAGCGACGGATCCATCGCTTCCGGCGCCGTCATTCGGAAATGCATGGCTTTCGCGAAGTCGATCGACGCGCGGGTCACTGGCGTTCATGTCATGCCGGAATTTAATACCAGTGCCCGGTCGGCCATCACGCTGGAGCAAGACATAAAAAGCCATGAAGCCCGTGCCAGGCAGATTTTCGCCGAGATCGAATGCGAAGCGAAGGAACTGGGCGTGCCGTGCACGACCCGGATTTGCACCGGCAGCCAGCCGTACGAGAAGATCATCGAGGTTGCGCGCAACAATGGATGTGACCTGATCTGCATGGCATCGCACGGTCGGCACGGCGCCAAGGGCGTGCTGCTGGGCAGCCAGACGCAGAAAGTGTTAACCCACAGTCCGATACCGGTGCTGGTGTTTCGTTGAGAGCGGGCGCTCCATGGAGTGGAAGATGAAACCTGCTTATCTCTCGCCTGCTACATTGCTGAGCGGTTTGATCTTGGCAATTCCTGCCTTCTATCTGGTGTTGACCGGGCCAACGCCGGCGTATCGTCAAGGCGGCTCTTGGCTGTATGGGCTTATCGCGCTGCTGGTGGCCCTCCAGTTGTTTACCGGGCGCCGTGCGAACAGTCGGATTGATTGGACGTCCGCGATGGACTTGGCGATTTTGGGCGGTGCCCTCGCCAGCGCCTGGCCGAGCGGTCAGGGATGGTCGGATCTCGAATGGGCGCTTCGCTTGGGCTACTGCGGGATCGTGTTCATCCGCTTAGCCACGGTAGTGGCGCCCTATGTGGTACCGCGTGGCCTATTGCAGATGGTCATACTCGCAGCGTTCTTGATGGCGGTCGCCGGTCTCGGCTTTTTATGGCTGGAGCCGCGCGTCCATAGTTATGCAGACGGATTGTGGTTGGCATTTATCACTGGCGCCACCGTGGGATATGGCGACTTGGTTCCATCGACCCCTGCATCGCGTGTTTTTGCGGCTTTCATTGTGCTGTTAGGATATGCCCTTTTCTCTGTTGTGACGGCTAGTATTGCCGCATTGCTGGTCGGTGAAGATGAAAAGCGCCTCAGGCACGCACTCCATGCCGACCTGCGCTTGTTGCGCAATGACATCGCTTCGTTACGCATTGGCCTGAACCTGCCGGCCGATCGTGAAAAAGGATAGGCATTATCGGCGCACTTTCGCGGCGAAATCCGGCGGACAGCACGTCCTCGCAGGTCCGAGAATTTCAAGTCAATGATGGGTTGCCGACGACGGAAAAAATCGACGCCAAGAAGACCGTTGCTCAAGGATCTACCGGCGCAGCGTCATGCTCGCAAGCGGACCTTACGCCGTGCTCGATGACGGCATGGGGTTCTCGCTGGTTGTGTTTGGCTCTGCCCGGTGTCGATATCAGGCCGACAATGCACATCATCGGCATCGGGTCACTCTTTCACGGCCTTGGCATCGAACGCGACTTGTGCCGCGCGAATAGCTGGAGCGTGCTCTTGCGTCCAAGCATTGAGCGCATTGAATGGCTTGCCCAGCGTATGCCCTAGCGCGGTGACGGCGTACTCCACGCCGGGCGGTGCCCCATCAACCAGATGCCGTTCAACCAGACCGTTGCGTTCCAGTCGCCGTACGCACTGGGTGAGGGCTTTCTGCGTAATGCCATCGACTTCCCGCCGCAAGGCGTTGAATCGAATCCTGCCATCGTCGGCGGCGCAGATGGCCCCCAGCACGAGGATCGTCCAGCGATCCGCAATCTGATCGAGCAGCAGACGGTCGAAATCCCGACCGTTATTTTTGGCATGACTAGGCTCCATCGGAGGTTTCCTTAAGGGTACTACAGCACTTTAAGGTGCCTAATTTACATCAAGCGTAGAAAAGATACCATAGTGTCCTAATTACTTTTAGGGAGTTATAGATACCATGAAGACCATTGGAGTAGGCGTCATTGGCGCCAGCCCTCTGCGCCCCGGTTGGGCCGTCCTGTCCCACCTGCCCGCCATTGCAGCCCTACCTGGCTACGAACTGCGCGCCGTAGCCACCTCCAGCGAAGATTCGGCACGCGCCGCCGCCGATGCCTACGGTGTTCCGGCGTTCAGCGACCCGCGCGCGCTGATCGCACGGCCGGAGGTCGATTTGGTCGTGGTCACGGTCAAGTTGCCGTACCACCGCGAACTGGTTGCCGCCGCCTTGGAGGCGGGCAAGATGGTGCTGTGCGAATGGCCGTTGGGACTGACGCTGGACGAGACGCGCTCTTTGAGCGCCCAGGCACAAGCGGCAGGTCTGAAAACGCTGATCGGCCTGCAAGCCCGGATGGCTCCGGCCATTCGCTACGCCCGCGACCTCGTTGCGCAGGGCTATGTCGGCGATGTACTGGCGACCACGATGACCGGTTCCGGCATT
>DASRXO010000735.1:0-3948 GCA_035654095.1 Telluria sp. | reverse complement strand
CCTCAAGTTCAGCCCGGGCCTGGTGGGCGGCCACTGCATCGGGGTCGACCCCTACTACCTGACCCACAAGGCCGACATGCTGGGCTACCACCCGCAAGTGATCCTGGCCGGGCGCCGCATCAACGACGGCATGGGCAAGTTCATCGCCGAGCAGACCATCAAGAACATGATCACGGCCGGCAGCTACATCAAGGGCGCGCGCGTCAACGTGCTCGGCCTGACGTTCAAGGAGAATTGCGCCGACCTGCGCAACTCCAAGGTCGGCGACGTCATCAACGAACTGAAAACCTACGGCGTCGAAGTGTTCGTGCACGATCCGAATGCCGACGCCGACGAGGCCATGCACGAATACGGCGTGCGCCTGTGCAGCTGGGACGACTTGCCGCGCGCCGACGCCATCGTGGCCGCGGTCTCGCACCGCCAGCTGCTGCAGCTGACGGCCGAGGATTTCCAGAAAAAACTGATCAAGGGCGGCTGCTTCATGGACGTCAAAGCCTGTTTCGACCAGCGCGCGCTGGAAGAGGTCGGCATCCAGGTCTGGCGCCTGTAATCGAGGAGAAACCAAGCAATGAAGATACTGGTCACCGGCGGCATGGGTTACATCGGCTCCCACACCTGCGTCGAACTGATGAACGCCGGCCATGAGGTGGTGGTGCTCGACAACCTCAGCAACAGCCACCGTTCGGTGCAGCAGCGCGTCGAACACATCACCGGCAAGCGGCTGGCGTTCGTCGAGGCCGACATCCGCGACCGCGGCGCGCTCGAGGACGCGTTCGCCGCGCACCGGATCGATGCGGTGATCCATTTCGCCGGCCTGAAGGCGGTGGGCGAATCGGTGCAGCAGCCGCTGCGCTACTACGACAACAACGTGAGCGGCAGCCTGGTGCTGTTCGAAACGATGGGCAAGTTCGGCGTGAGCACGCTGGTGTTCAGCTCGTCGGCCACGGTGTACGGCGACCCGGCCAGCGTGCCGATCCTCGAGGACTTCCCGCTGTCGGCCACCAATCCCTACGGCCGCAGCAAGCTGATGATCGAAGAGATGCTGCGCGACCTGGCCCTGTCCGACGCGCGCTGGCGCATCGCGCTGCTGCGCTACTTCAATCCGGTGGGCGCCCACGAAAGCGGGCTGATCGGTGAAGAGCCGAACGGCATCCCCAACAACCTGGTGCCCTACATCGCCCAGGTCGCCAACGGCCAGCGCGACCAGCTGTCGGTCTACGGCGACGATTACCCGACCCCGGACGGCACCGGCATGCGCGATTACATCCACGTGGTCGACCTGGCGCTGGGCCACGTCAAGACGCTGGACAAGCTGGCGACAGGCGCCGGGGTAGTTACGTACAATCTTGGCACCGGTCGCGGCAACAGCGTGCTGGAAATGGTGCGCGCGTTCGAACAGGCCAGCGGCAAACCGATTCCCTACCAGGTCGTTGCGCGCCGCCCGGGCGACATCGCGCGCTGTTATGCCGACCCGTCCCGCGCGCGGGACGAACTGGGCTGGACCGCGCAACGCGATATCGCGCAAATGTGCGCCGATGCCTGGCGCTATCAGTCAACGCCCAAGTAGAGGAAGCCACGATGAAAGCCATGATACTCGCTGCCGGTAAGGGGACGCGCGTGCGGCCCCTGACCTACGATTTGCCGAAACCGATGATCCCCCTGCTGGGCAAGCCGGTGATGGCTTACCTGGTCGAGCATCTGGCCAAGTACGGCGTCACCGAGATCATGGTCAACGTCAGTTATCTGCACGAAAAGATCGAGGAATATTTCGGCGAAGGCCACCAGTTCGGCGTGCAGATCGGCTATTCCTTCGAGGGCTACACCAAGGACGACGGCGAAGTCGTGCCGGAGCCGCTGGGCTCGGCCGGCGGCATGAAGAAAATCCAGGAGTTCGGCGGCTTCTTCGACGACACCACGATCGTGCTGTGCGGCGATGCGCTGATCGACCTCGACCTCAAGTCGGCGCTGTTCGAGCACCGCCGCAAGGGCGCGCTGGCCTCGGTCATCACGCGCGAGGTGCCGTGGGATAAGGTGTCGAGCTATGGCGTGGTGGTCAGCGACGAGCAGGGCCGCATCACCCAGTTCCAGGAAAAGCCGCACCAGGACGATGCGCTGTCGAACTTCATCAGCACCGGCATCTATATTTTCGAGCCCGCGGTCATCGACCTGATTCCGTCCGGCCAGTCGTTCGACATCGGCTCCCAGCTGTTCCCGCTGCTGGCCGAGCGCGGCCTGCCGTTCTACGCGCAGCGGCGGCCGTTCAACTGGCTCGACATCGGCAGCGTGTCCGACTACTGGGAAGTGCTGCAGAACGTGCTGATGGGCGAGGTGGCCCACATGGACGTACCCGGCATCCAGGTCGAGGACGGCCTGTGGGTCGGCCTGAACACCAGCATCGACTGGCACGGCACCACCATCGAAGGGCCGGTGTATATCGGCTCGGGCACCAAGATCGAGCACGGCGTGACCATCATCGGGCCGACCTGGATCGGCCATGGCAGCCACATCTGCGAAGGCGCGGAAATCGTGCGCAGCGTCTTGTTCGAATATACCAGGGTGTTGCACGATGTAACTTTGCATGAAATGATCGTGTTCAAGGACTACAGTGTCGACCGCGCGGGCGAAATGAAGCATGCGTCCGACTATGCGTCCGAAGAATGGGTCAACGCGCGCGACCGCCGCCGCAGCCGGCGGACCGAATCGGCTTACGACGTTAATAAACACAAGAAAGAGCATGTATGAAAATTTATCCAGTCATCCTGTCCGGCGGCGCCGGCACCCGCCTGTGGCCGCTGTCGCGGGCGGTGTTGCCCAAGCAGTTGTTGCCGCTGGTCTCGGACAAGACCATGTTGCAAGAGACGGCGCTGCGCGTGGCGGACTGGCCCGACCTGATGGCGCCGCTGATCGTCTGCGGCAATGAACACCGCTTCCTGGTGGCCGAGCAGATGCGCGAGATCGGCGTCGCCCCGCTCGGCATCCTGCTCGAGCCGGCCGGCCGCAACACCGCGCCGGCGGTGGCCGCCGCCGCCCACTACCTGGCCGCGATCGACCCGCAGGCGGTGATGCTGGTGCTGCCCGCCGACCACGTGATCGACAACCGCGCCGCCTTCGCCGCCGCCGTCGCGCGCGCCGCGCTGATGATGGAACAGGGCGCGCTGGCCACCTTCGGCATCGTGCCGCAGGGACCGGAGACCGGCTACGGCTACATCCACCGCGGCGCCCAGGTCCAGGGCTCGGACCAGTGCTACCAGGTCGACCGCTTCGTCGAAAAGCCGGACCGCGCCACCGCCGAGGCCTTCCTGGCCGACGGCGGCTACTACTGGAACAGCGGCATGTTCCTGTTCCGCGCCGAACGCTATCTGTCCGAACTGGCGCAGTTCAAGCCCGAGATCGCGGCCGCGTCCGAAGCGGCGGTGCGCCTCGGCTACCGCGACCTCGACTTTTGCCGGCTGGACGAGGCCGCGTTCTCGGCCAGTCCGTCCGATTCGATCGACTATGCGGTGATGGAGCGCACCAGCCACGCGGTGGTGGTGCCGGCCGACATCGGCTGGAGCGACGTCGGCTCCTGGTCGGCGCTGTGGGAAGTGCAGAAGGCCAAGGGCGACGCCCAGGGCAATGTGCAGCGCGGCGACGTCTACCTCGACGGCGTGAGCAATTCGCTGGTGCGCGCCGAGAGCCGCATCGTGGCGGTGATCGGGGTCGACAACCTGGTGGTGGTCGAGACGCCGGACGCGGTGCTGGTGGCGCACAAGGACCAGGTCCAGCGCGTCAAGCAGATCGTCGATCACCTGAAGGTCAAGGACCGCACCGAGCACCTGCACCACACCAAGGTCTACCGTCCCTGGGGCTATTACGAGGGCATCGATTCGGGCGACCGCTTCCAGGTCAAGCGCATCACGGTCAAGCCGGGCGAGAAGCTGTCGCTGCAGATGCACCATCATCGCGCCG
>DASRXO010000734.1:0-2774 GCA_035654095.1 Telluria sp. | reverse complement strand
CTTTTCGTGCGGCAGGGTGATGGTGTTGGGCAGGCGCTGCATCGGCACCACTTGCGGCACCTTGGGCGCCTTCTTGGGCGCTTGCTGCTGCGGCGGCTTGGGCTTCGGCTTGCCCGGCAGCGGGGCGATGTAGACCATGGTCGCGCCGGAGGGCGGCGGCGCGTGGCGCTCGAGTTTCGGCTGCAGCAGGTAGACCGCTACCAGCAGCAGGTGCAGCAGCACCGTGATGACGATCCCGGTGCGATTGGTGCGCCGCGCGCCATACACGGGTACGGCGTGCTCGGCCGGCAAAGGCTGGCCGCAATGCGCGCAATACCCGGTGTTGTCCGGCGAAAAATGGGAGTGGTCACGCAAGATGAATACAACTTTCCATGGTACGACGTCAACGAAATGCGGCACACGTGCCGCAGTCTATACGTTTTGAGGGGATAACGCACGAGGATCACCTTGCGCAGCTTACAAGAGGCTGGCCTTGACCGTTGTTACAGTATGTATCAAGCCGGTATCAAACCCGGCTCACCCGCGCGCCAGCGAGGCGGCGGTCTCGTCTGGCGCCACCTGGGGCGCGGGTGGGCGCACCGGACGGCCTGCCCGTTCCGGCGCGAGCGCGCCGAACAATTCGCCGACGCAACGGTCGGCCTCCAGCACTTGCCGGGAGGGCAACTGGGGCCGCGGCAAGGCGTGGGTGTAGTAGCAGGCGCCTTCGGTCAGGTAGCCGACCGCCCATAGCCGCGGCGCGGCGCGGCCGGCGTGCGACAGCGGATGGTGGGCGGTATCGACATCCAGGCCGCCCGGATGGAAGGTGCCGTTGAAGTAGGGCCGCGCCAGGCCGCGCCTGAGCAGGTTGCGCATGAAGGGGCTGTCGTCGGTTTCGGGCGAAAACACGTCGAGCCGCGCGACCACCAGCGCGTCCGCGTACTGACTCACGGTGCCCGAGGGGAATTTGGTGTGCAGGGCGAACTGCGAACGCTCCTCGTCGATCCGCAGCGCCGAATTGGGGCCGGCCGCGATCGCCAGCACCCCGGCCTCCATCAGCGCCAGCAACTGGGCGTTGCGCTGGCGCGGCGGGCCGAAGGTCACGCGGTTGATCGCCGCGTTGTAGACGCTGAGGAATTTGCGGTGCGAGGCCGGCGTCAGGCCGCCATGCTCGACCGCCTCCTGCAGCGCGGCGCGCACGTCGCGCAGCACGTCGGCCGCGGCCTTGGCCGGACTGCCGAGATTGCCGAGGCGAGCCTGGTGCAAATCCTCCACCATCAAGTCGCGGAAAAACGCGGCGAACCCGGCGGCGTCTTCGAAGCTGCGTCCGCGCAAGGGAAACAGCATGCCTTCGATCGCCGCCGCTTCCGACGCGCCCAGGGTGTAGCCGGCCGGATCGGGCGCTGCGCCCTGCTGCGCGGTGCGCCAGGCCAGGCCCATTTCACGCAGCAGCAGCGGCAGCAGCTCGCGCTCGAAATCGAGCTGGCGCCGGCCCGGCCCGCGCAGCGCGCGCACCGCCTCGCGCGTGAAATAGTGCGCCTGGTGGCGTCCGTTCAAGCCCTTCTGGTTGACGCCGCGCGCGGCCGCCGGCAGGCAGTTGCGCGAGAACAGCAGCAGCGCCGGTTCCTGGCCCGAACGCAGGTAGCGCAGGCTGGCGCCGGCCTGCACGAAGCGCCCGCCGCGGCCCGCGGTCAGCTCGGCGATGACGTCGTGCGCGCTCAGCCCCAGGCCCTGGATCGCGACGCTGGCGTCGCTGCCGATGCCGACCAGGCGCCCGAGCGGATAGGCGTGGCGGATGAAGGCCAGCCGGCTGTTGTAGCGCGCATGGTCCTGGGCGAACTTGCGGCACCAGGCTTCCTCGTCGCTCAAATGGTTGCGGCCGTGGCCGGTGGTCAGGAACACGAAGTCGCTGGCCAGCGTGTAGCCGTTTTCCAGCTCGACGACGTAGCTGTCGTCCGGCTGCTGGACCAGGTCGAGGGCGCGCTGGCGCAGGTGGCGCACACCGACCGTGGCCGGCAGCGCGGCGCGGATCGCGGCGTAGGCCCAGGCCAGGTAGTCGCCCAGCAGCGCACGCGGCAGGTAGTCGGCGTCCGACACCTCGGCCCCGCCCGGGCATTCGGGATCGACCTGGAAGAAGCGCTCGCCGAAACGCCGGTAGTGCCGGGCGCGCGCCCATTCGGTGAGCGAGGGTGCGGGACAGACCGGCGCCAGCTCGACGCTGGGGGGAAACGGAAAGATCGTGACCTGGCTGGCGACCGTGTTGATCAGCAGATGCTGGGGCTGGTGCGGGGTATGCACGCCGGGCCCGCAGTCGTTCGGCTCGACCAGGTTCAGTTGCAAGGGCTGGCGGGTGGCGCAGGCATAGGCGGCGATCCGCTCGAACAGGGACAGGCCGCGCGGGCCCATGCCGATGATGGTGACGCTGCTAGGTTTCATGTGACCGCCTGACCATGGGGAGAGCAATCCCCATGGTAAGCAGCGGTCAGGCCGACATCTTGTCGTCAGTCAATCGATGCCTTGTGGGAAGTTGAACCGGCTCCTCGGGCGGCGTTTCGAGCGTCGCCAGCTGCGCGTCGCTCATCGGACCGGAGCCGCTGTAGCGATCGAGGAACAGGTAGATCACCGGCGTGATGTAGAGCGTGATCACTTGCGAGAACAGCAAGCCGCCGACCACCGCCAGGCCCAGCGGCTGGCGCAGCTCGGCGCCGGCGCCCAGGCCGAGCGCGATCGGCAAGGCGCCCATCAGCGCGGCCATGGTGGTCATCAGGATCGGCCGGAAGCGCAGCGCGCAGGCTTCG
>DASRXO010000733.1:0-2028 GCA_035654095.1 Telluria sp. | reverse complement strand
TCGGCGGTTGAAGGGGGAACGACACGCAGGAGATTACCCCATAACGTGCGCTTCTGCCATACGGCCCCACTGCGCACGGCACTGTACGCATCCACAGTATAGAGTGCGGCGCAGCAATCAGGCAAGGGGCGCGCCGCGATCCTATCGGGCGACCGGCTTCCAATCGACGCGCTAGGATGAGCGCAGTGAAACGGCGAACGGAGCTGCAATGGTGCGCGAGACCAAGGACCGCAAGGTCAACACCGACGCGAAGATCCGCAACGACGGCGCCAAGCGCCTGCCGCACGAGCGCGACGAGTCCCCCGACGGCCAGGACAAGCGGCCGCGCGGCGTCATCGAACAGGCCGCCGACGACCTCGCACAGGGCCTGGTCGATACCGACCTGCACGGCACGCCGGGCGTCGAGCAGGCTGTGCCGCAAGGCGGCGCGTCCGGCCCCGCGCGCCCGCGGCCGGACGCCGGCAAGGGCATGCGCGACCACGATTCCACCATCCCCCCACGAGGAAAAAACCCATGAAACCCGTCCCCTGCGGCGCCGCGCTGGCGCTGTGCGCCTTGAGCCTGGCTGCGGCCGCCCAGACCTATCCGACCGGCTTCGGCCCGGCGCCGCTGCTGCCCGAGCCGAGCCGGTCCCTGATCCCGACCATCAACGTGGCGCCGGCCGACCCGTGGCCGAAAGGCGCGCGACCGGTGCCGGCGGCGGGCCTGGCGGTGAGCGCCTACGCGAGCGGGCTCGATCATCCGCGCTGGCTGTACGTGCTGCCGAACGGCGACGTGCTGGTGGCCGAGACCAACAGCCCGCCGGGACCGGGCGAAGGCCCGAGCATCAAGGGCACGATCATGAAGTACGAGCAGAAGAAGGCCGGGGCCGGGGTCGACTCGCCCAACCGCATCGTCCTGCTGCGCGGCATTGGCGCGAACGGCGCGGCGGCGACCCGCACGGTGTTCCTCGAAGGCCTGAACTCGCCGTTCGGCATGGCGCTGGTCGGCAACGAGCTGTACATCGCGAATGCCGATGCGCTGCTGCGCTTTCCCTACCAGCAGGGCCAGACCAGCATCACGGCCAAGGGCGTGAAGGTGGCCGACCTGCCGGCCGGCATCAACCACCACTGGACCAAGAACGTGGTCGCCAGCCCGGACGGCAAGACGCTGTATGTCTCGGTCGGCTCCAACAGCAACGTCGGCGAGAACGGGCTGGACAAGGAAGACGGCCGCGCCGCGATCTGGCAATTCGACCGCGCCAGCGGCAAGGGCCATGTGTATGCGACCGGCCTGCGCAATCCGGTGGGCATGGCGTTCCACCCGCAAAGCGGCGCGCTGTGGACCAGCGTCAACGAGCGCGATGAGCTCGGCAACGACCTGGTGCCGGACTACATGACCGCGGTGAAGGAAGGCGCGTTCTACGGCTGGCCGTACAGCTACTACGGCCAGCACGTGGACAGCCGGGTCAGCCCGGCGCGGCCCGAGCTGGTCGGCAGGGCGATCGCGCCCGACTATGCGCTGGGCGCGCACACCGCCTCGCTCGGCCTGGCGTTCTACGACGGCGCGCTGCTGCCGGCCTTCAAGAACGGCGCGCTGGTCGGCCAGCACGGCTCGTGGAACCGCAAGCCCCTGGCCGGCTACAAGCTGATCTACGTGCCCTTCGCCAACGGCACGCCCAGCGGTCCGCCGCAGGACGTGCTGACCGGCTTCATCGGGCCCGAAGGCCATGCCTATGGGCGCCCGGTTGGCGTGGCGGTCGACAAGGCCGGCGCGATCCTGCTGGCCGATGACGTCGGCAACATGGTCTGGCGCATCACGCCGAGCAAGTAGCCCGTCGTTCCCGCGGAGGCGGGAACGCATGCGTTCCCCCCATAGCGCGTGTGCATTTCCCAAGGCTGAGCGAATGCGCTATGGGTTCCCGCCTGCGCGCACTAGTGTCCGGAATAATTTTATTGACATCGGGATCAGAAGAGGCATGGTTGCATTTCCGCCAAAGTCCTAGCCTCTTCGTTTCGTCGCCATCTTCGCGCACGAGCTTCTTTTGTC
>DASRXO010000732.1:0-5644 GCA_035654095.1 Telluria sp. | reverse complement strand
CGAGGAGCTGCGGCGCCAGGCCCACAAGCTGAGCCAGCGCTCCACCGAACTGACCGCCACCAACAAGCGCCTCACGCGCGAGATGGAAGAGCGCCAGGCGGCCGAGCGCAAGAACCACGCGAAAGACGAATTCCTGGCGATGCTGGGCCACGAGCTGCGCAATCCGCTGTCGGCGATCAGCAGCGCCGCCTCGCTGATCGGCCTGCCCGGCGCCGGCCCCGACACCGTGGCGCGCGCCAAGCAGATCATCCAGCGCCAGAGCCAGCACCTGAGCCGCATCGTGGACGACCTGCTCGACCTGTCGCGCGCGATGTCGGGCAAGATCTTGCTGGCGCGCCAGCCGGTCGAAGTGTCGGCGCTGGTCGCGGCCTGCCTCGACACCTTCCGGGCCACCGGCCGCACCGTCGACTACCAGGTCAAGACCGAGCTGACCGCGTGCTGGGTCGACGGCGACCCGACCCGGCTCGAACAGATCGCCACCAACCTGATCGACAACGCGCTCAAATACACGCCGCCGGGCGGCAGCATCGAGATCGCGATTCGCCAGGAGGCGGACGACATCGAGCTGACGGTGCGCGACTCCGGGGTCGGCATCGCGCCCGACCTGCTGCCGCATGTGTTCGACGTGTTCGTGCAAGGCAGCAGCACCATCGACCGCGCCCAGGGCGGGCTCGGCATCGGCCTGGCGCTGGTGCGCCGGCTGGTCCAGCTGCATGGCGGCAGCGTCACGGCCGACAGCGCCGGCGCCGGCCATGGCAGCACCTTCAGCATCCGCCTGCCGCGCGCCGCGCCGCTGATCGCGGCGGACCCGGCCGGGGTGCGCGGCAGCGATCTGGGCAAGCCCAGCATCCTGCTGATCGAAGACAATGAAGACGGCCGCGAAATGATGGCCACCATGCTGTCGGCCTACGGCTACGTGGTGCGCCAGGCGCCGGACGGCCTGCGCGGGGTGGAAATGGCCGGCGCCACCGTGCCGGACGTGGCGCTGGTCGACATCGGCCTGCCCGGCATCGACGGCTACGAAGTGGCGCGCCGCCTGCGCCGCGACCGCGACACCCGCCACATCAAGCTGATCGCGCTGACCGGTTACGGCCTGGCCGACGACCAGCGCCGCGTGCTCGAAGCGGGCTTCGACCTGCACCTGGTCAAGCCGGTCGATATCCAGCACCTGATCGACGCGATCGGCCAGCCGGTCCCCTTGCCCGCCGCCAGCGACTGAGCGCGCGCACTGCTGCGCAATTGCAACATTGCGCTGCGCCGCCTGCGCGCGAGCTGTTGTATGATCTGGGAAACTTTCACCGAGCGGCCAAGATGACAGCAGCGGCACCCCGTTATACCGATGCGGACCTGGAGCGGCTGGTGGCGGCGCGCACCGCCGACCTCAGCGAATTGCTCGGGCACCTGACTGGCCGCTGGGACGACGAGCGGCGCCTGCTGGCGCGCCAGTTGCACGACAGCCTGGGCTCGTCGATGACGGCGCTGACCATGCACCTGGCCCTGCTGACCCAGCAGCTGCCGCCGGAACAAGCGCTGCAGGACCGCAGCGCGCAGATGAAGCAGCTGCTGCTCAACGTGATCGACACCAACCGCCGCATGCAGCTCGCGCTGTGGAACGACAAGTTCGAATTTTTGGGGCTCAAGGCCGCGCTCAGCGAGCTGGTCAGCCAGTTCGGCAGCGAGCAGCAGCTGACGGTCCGCCTCAGCCTGCCCGATGAAGACGCGGCCTGTCCGCGCGTCCAGGGCGTGGCCTTGCTGCGCGGCGCCGAAGAGGGCTTGCGCAACGTCGCCGCGCATGCCCAGGCCACCGAGATCGACGTGATCCTCGACGACAGCGAGGAGGCGCTGCTGCTGACCGTGCGCGACAACGGCGTCGGCCCCGGCCCGCTCGACAGCCTGGCGCCGCAGCGCCACGGCCTGCGCCTGCTGCGCGAGCGCGCCCTGTTCCTGGGCGGCGCGCTGAACGTGGTGCCGGCCCAGCACGGCGGCACCGTGCTGACCCTGACCCTGCCCAAGGGCCGGTCCTCAGTGTAGCTTGACCAGCGGCGTGCTGCGCTTGATGAGGAAGCGCGCGACCGCCAGCACGCCGGTGCGCACCGGCCCGAGCACCGCCTGGTGATGCAGCAGATGCAAGCTCACGTACATCATGCGCGCGAAAAATCCCTCGACGAACCAGCTCAGGCCTTTTAGCGAGCCCATCAAACTGCCGACGGTGGTGCTGCGGCCGAACGAGACCAGCGAACCGTAATCGCGGTAGGCATACGGCGCCGCATGCGCCGCCTTGCCGGCGGCCTTGCGCACGAAGGCCTGGACCAGGTAATCGGCCTGCTGGTGCGCGGCCTGGGCGCGCGGCGGCACCAGCTTGCCCTCGCCGTCGGCGCAGGCGGCGCAATCGCCGATCGCATAGATGTCGTCGCAGCCCTTGACCCGCAAATGGCCGTCGACCTCGAGCTGGCCGCCCCGGGTGGTCGGCAAGCCCAGCGAGGACAGGAACTCGGGCGCGCGGATGCCGGCCGCCCACACGCACAGATCGGAGGGATAGCTATGGCCGTTGGCGTCGAGCACGCGCTGCGCTTCGACCGCGCTGACGCGGCAATCGGTGACCACGCCGATGCCGCGTTGCTGCAGCAGCCGCAGGGCCGCGTCCGCGACCCGCTCGGGCAGCGGCGCGAGGATGCGCGGCGCGCCTTCGAGCAGGGTGATGCGCACGTCGCGTTGCGGTTCGAGATGATGGAAGCCGTAGGCGGTGTAGGCGCCGCTCGCTTCGCGCAGTTCGGCCGCCAGCTCGACCCCGGTGGCGCCGCCGCCGATGATCACGATGTCGACCCCGGCGTCCGGGCGATGGCTTTTTTGCAGCTCGGCCACGGTCAGCAGTTTCAGCAGGGTCAGGCGGAAGCGCTCGGCGTCTTCGGTCGCGTTGAGCGAGATGGTGTGTTCTTTGGCGCCGGGGACGCCGAAATAATTCGAGGTGCTGCCGACCGCGATCACCAGCGCGCCGAACTCGACGCTGCGCTCGGGCAGCACGATTTCATTGGCTTCGGTGGCGACCGGCCCGACCGTGATGCGCTTGGCCGCCGCGTCCAGCGCGGTCAAGCCGCCGTAGACGAAGGTGAAGCCGTTGTCGTGCGCCAGCATCTGGTAGGACAGGCCCTCTTGATGGATATCGAGGGTGCCGGCCGCGACTTCATGCAGCGACGGCTTCCAGATGTGATACAGGCGGCTATCGACCAGGGTCACGCGCGCCGGACCGAGCTTGCGGCCCAATTTGCAGGCCAGTTCAAGGCCACCCGCACCACCGCCGACTACTACCACGCTGTCGCTACCCAAGCGTTTCTCCTGTGTTGTGAAAACTGATGACAGTTTACACCCGGGCAGCGATTCTGGTCAGGCAGATGCGGAACGATCAATCGCCATGCTTGTCGTGACCGCGGCCATGATCGCCGTGCTCGCCATGATCGCGACGGTCATCATGGCCGCGGTTGTCATGGCCGCGGCCGTTGTGCTCTTCGCGATAACGCGGCGCATAGGTGTTGGCATACCAGTCGTCACGCACGAAGTACACGCGCTGGCCGCAGGCGCGATATTCGGCGCAATGCTTGTTCCAGTGCTTCATGTGGCCCGGCGGCACCCGCAGGTAGAGCGGCTGGGCTTCGACATAGTGCGCCGGACGCTGGACGATGACCGGCTGGGCATACACCACCGGCGGCGGCGCGTAACCGCCGAGGTCGATGCGTCCGTAAAAGCCGGGCTGGCCGACTGCGATACTGACGTTGGTTTGTGCCATGGCCGGGGCGCTGGCGGCCGCAGCGAGGGCTGCGGCGATGATCAGGGTTTTCATGATTGCCTCTTTTCTAAGATAGGCCACAAACAGCGTGACCGTTGAGGCGGAGTTTACCAGATGCAATACCCACGTCCGTACGTTGGCACACATACTTAAGGTAAGGAAACGTAACGACGCTACATATTCCGGAACAAGGACATGAAGGGCTGGCTGACGGTCAGCGTTTCGGGCCGCGTCTTGAGCTTGACCACGCCCCTGCCCGTGTCGTCGCGCGCGATCGAGGCGATGGCCTTGAGGTTGACGATGGTCGAGCGGTGGATCTGCTTGAAGATGGCCGGGTCGAGCACGTCGAGCAGTTCGCGGATCGGCTTGCGCAGCAGGGCCTCGCCGGCCGCCGTCATCACCACCGTGTACTTGCTGTCGGACTGGAAGTAGGCGACGTCGTCGACCATGATCAGGCGCGTCTCGGTGCCGGCGCTGGCGGTCAGCCAGACCAGCGGCGGTTCCTTGCTGGTGTTCGGCAGGCTGCTGCCCAGCTGGCGCAGCAGCGCGGCCAGCGCCGCGTTGTCCGGACCGGCGCCGGCCGCGCGCGCCTTGATGCGCTGCACGGTCGCTTCCAGCCGCGCGCGCGCGACCGGTTTCAGCAGGTAGTCGACCGCGCCCTTGTCGAAGGCGTCGATCGCGTACTGGTCGTAGGCGGTGACGAACACCACCTGGGTGCGCGGGCTGCTGGCGGCCAGCGCCGCCGCCACCTCGAGCCCGGTCAGGCCCGGCATGCGGATGTCGAGGAAGGCGACCTCGGGCTGGTGGGCGACGATCGCCTCCAGCGCGCTGCCGCCGTCGTCGCACGCGGCCACCACCTCGAGCTCGGGCCAGGTTTCCGCGAGCAGCTGCAGCAGCGCATCGCGCAGCAGGGTCTCGTCTTCGGCGATCACGCACTTAGTCATGGCGGCCTCCCGCGACGGCCGCGTTGGGCACGGTGATGGTGGCCGCCACCCCGCTCGGGAAATTGGCGACGATCGCGAACGAGGCCGCCGCGCCGTAGGCCAGGCGCAGCCGTTCGCGCACATTGCGCAGGCCGATGCCGGTGCCGGCGCCCTCGGCGCTGAAGCCGCGGCCATCGTCGGCCACCGTCAGCGCCACCGCGTTGTCGAGGCTGCGCGCGAGGATCCAGATGGTGCCGCCGCCCGGCTTCGGCTCCAGCCCGTGCTTGATCGCGTTCTCGACCAGCGTCTGCAGCATCATGGTCGGGAACAGCATGGCCTTGATCGGCTCGGCCACCTCGACCTGCAGGTTCAGGCGCGCGCCCATCCGGATTTTCAGGATATCGAGATAGGCGCGGGCGCGCTCGAGTTCTTCGCCGACGGTCGACAGCGCATCCTCGGTGCGCGGCAGCGAGTGGCGCAGGTAAAGGATCAGGTTGCCCAGCATCTGGTCGGCGCGCGCCGGGTCGCTGCGGGTCAGCACTTGCGCGCTGGCCAGCGTGTTGTACAGGAAGTGCGGCTCGACCTGGGCGTGCAGCAGGCTCAGTTTGGCGACCGTCAATTCCTTCTCGGTGCGGGTTTGCTGGACCGACGCCTGCTCGCTGCGGCGGCGCGCGGCGACCCGGCGCGTGATGGCGCGTCCGATCGCTTCGGCGTTCTCGAGGTTGGTGCCGTCGTCGACCAGGAACCAGTCGCTCCAGGCCGCGCGTTCGGGTTCGCAGATCAGGGTCACGCTGCCGGCGTCGCCGTCGGGGGTGACGGTGGCCAGGATCTGGTTGCGGCGGCTGTCGAAGAAGACGAACAGTTTCGGGCGCGGCAGCGCGTTGCCGCTGTAGGGATTGATGCGCTTGACCTTGGCGCGCACTTGCAGGCTGTCGCGCGC
>DASRXO010000731.1:0-4723 GCA_035654095.1 Telluria sp. | reverse complement strand
GACCAACGACGGCGTGCATCATCCTTCCGACCGTTGACTACTCCGCCTCGCCCGCCTCGCCCTTCGGCAGTTGAATGGTCCCGGTGTTGAAGGTGTACTCGAACAGGTTCGCGTAACGGCCCCATTCGATGGCCACGCGCAGCGCGCTTTCGGCGTCCTCGGAATTGAGGGTGAAGCGCAGCAGCCGCAGGAACAGGTCCTTGGGCAGGTCGTGCGAAGGATCCTGCGCCAGGCCGTGGCAAATATACGCCACCAGCGGCACATGCTCCAGCAACTGGCGCCCGAAGATCGACTGCCGTTCCTGGTTGCCGGCCGCGACATACTGCTTGCCCAGCGCCGTGATGGTGATGTCGCCATGCGCGAGATTCGCAAAGCCCAGCAGCGCCAGCGCGATCGACACGTCCAGCAGTTCGGCATCGGTCAGGTCGGTTTCCTCGCCCAGCTTGGGCAAGTCGGCGCGGCCCAGGTAAGGCTCGTCCATCAGCAATTCGAGCACGCCTTCGATGTGCGAGATGTCGGCTTCCGGCAAGCGGTCGCCCAGCTGCAGCTTGGCTTCCTTCTCGGTCGTGCGGCCGGGCCGCGAGCTGCCCGCGGTCATCAGGCCGTACACCTCGTCGATCAGGTTGCGCACACCGGATTTCTCCACCTCGCGCGGCCGGCCGAGCGCGATCGGCAATTCGGCGCGCACCCGGCCCGGGTTGCTGGCGAAGACCAGCACGCGGTCGGCCATCATGACCGCCTCTTCGATGTTGTGCGAGACCACCAGGATCGCCTTGGTCGGGATCTTGCCGGACTCCCAGAGCTCGAGGATGTCCTCGCGCAGGCGCTCGCCGGTCAGCACGTCGAGCGCGGAAAACGCCTCGTCCATCAACAGCACTTCGGGCTCCATCACCAGCGCGCGCGCGATGCCGACGCGCTGGCGCATCCCGCCCGACAGCTCGCGCGGCAGCGCGCCTTCGAAGCCGGACAGGCCGATCAGGTCGATCACCTGTTCCGAGCGGCGCTCGCGCTCGGCGGAAGGCACGCCCTGCGCTTCGAGCCCGAGCTCGACGTTCTTCTGCACCGTCAGCCACGGGAACAGCGCAAACGACTGGAACACCATGCGGATGCCGCGTGCCGATCCGTGCAGCGGCATGCCGTGATACAGCACCTGCCCTTCGTCGGCGCCGATCAGCCCCGCCATGATGCGCAACATGGTCGACTTGCCGGAGCCGGACTGCCCGAGCAAGGCGACGATCTCGCCTTCGTGCAGCGTGAAGTCGACGCCGTCCAGCACCGGGCGCGACGAGCCGTCGGCCGAGCGAAAGGATTTTCCAACAGCTTTGAGTTCGAGGATCGGGGTTGCCATCGTGCTTGTCCTGATGATTAGAAGTGCAGCCGGTTCTCGGCCATGCGATACAGGCGGCGCCATACGAAGTGGTTCAGCGCCATCACCAGCAGGCACATGATACCGATGCCCAGCGCGATGCGCGGGAAGTCGCCCTTCGCCGTCATTTCGGCGATGTAGCTGCCGATGCCGTGCGCCTGCACCGTGGTGTCGCCCCAGGTTACGTATTCGGCCACGATGCTGGCGTTCCACGAGCCGCCGGTGGCCGTGATCGCGCCGGTCACGAAGCTCGGGAAGATCGCCGGCAGCAGGTAGCGCCGCCATTTGAGCCAGCCGGTCAGTCCCAGGTTCTGGGTCGCGAAACGCAGCTCGGTCGGAATCGTCGAGGCGCCCGCGATGACGTTGAACAGCAGGTACCACTGGGTCCCGAGGATCATCAGCGGCGACAGCCAGATGTCCGGATTGAGCTTGAAATGGACGATGCCGACCACCGCCACGGGGAACATCAGGTTGGCCGGGAAGGCCGCGAGGAACTGGGCCAGCGCCTGCACCCGTTCGGCCAGCCGCGGATTGAGACCGATCCAGACGCCGACCGGCACCCACACCAGCGAGGCCAATAACAGCAGCACCAGCACGCGGCACAAGGTATACAAGCCGAGCATGATCACATGGCCGACTTCATTCCAGCCGACTTCGGACTGGACGAAATGCACCAGCATCCACAAGGCATAGAACACCGCGGCGGCGATCACCGCATCCCACACTCGCGCCGGCATGGCCGACACGGTTTGCGGACGCGCGCGGATCGAGGTGCCGTCATGCCGCCGCGGGAACAAGGCGAACGAGCGCTCCAGCATGTGCACCATGCGCAGCCCGAGCGCCTGGGTGCGTTCGGTACGCCGCAGCCAGGTCAGCAGCCATGAGCGCTGGGCCGTGTCGCTGCCCGATTCCTCGAAGCGGAAGCGGTCGGCCCAGGCCAGCAGCGGGCGGAAGAACAGCTGGTCGTACAGCAGCACGCCGATCAGCATCGCGCCGATCGCCCAAGCGATCGCGCCGAGGTCGCGCTGCTCGATCGCCAGCGCGATGAAGGAGCCGATGCCGGGCAGCTTGATGTTCTGGTTGGCCACCGAGATGGCCTCGGCCGCGACCACGAAGAACCAGCCGCCGGACATCGACATCATCATGTTCCACAGCAGGCCGGGCATGGCGAACGGCAGCTCGAGGCGCCAGAAGCGCTGCCAGCCCGACAGCTGGAACACGCTGGCGGCCTCCATCAATTCGATCGGCACCGTGCGAAAACCCTGATAGGCGCTGAACGCCATGTTCCACGCCTGCGAAGTGAAGATCGCGAAGATCGCCGCGCACTCGACGCCCAGCAGGTTACCGGGGAACAGGGCGATGAAGGCGGTCACCGTGATCGACAGGAAGCCGAGGATGGGGATCGACTGCAGGATGTCGAGCAGCGGCACCAGCACCTTCTCGGCGGCGCGGTATTTACTGGCCAGCGCCGCGAACACGCAGCTGAACACGACCGAGGCGCCGAGCGCGAGGAACATGCGCAAGGTCGTACGCAGCAGGTAGTAAGGCAGCTGGACCGGGTCGAGCGTGAGCTGCAGCGGCTCGCCGACGCGATAGGGATGCGCCATCTGGGCGCCGCCGTAGGCCAGCAGGATCAGCAGCGCGAGCACCACGGGCAGCAGGGCCCAGTCCCAGCGGTTGCCCCCGGCTTCGACCACCTGGCGCGGGAAGAACTGTTTTTTTTCACTCATTGGCTTTGTCCAGCTAAAAGTCCGCATGCAGGCGCAGCGACCCGATCGACACCGGGCCGCGCGCATGGTTATAGGCCGGATTCTCGATGCGCTGGAAGTTCACCCCGAGATGCGCCGATTTTCCGATTGCATAGTTGTAGAAGAATTCGGCAATCGCTTCAGGACGATAGCTGAGGCGTCCGTCGCCCACAAAGAATCCCAGTCCACCCGCCGCAAGATAGTCGCGATGCACTTGCGACAGGCCGTTGCGGGCCAGCGCCAAGCCGGCCGTATCCTCCGGCCGCGCCCATGCGGTACCGTGGACCAGCGCACCGCCCGACACCGAGCGATCGATTTCGGCGAAGGCATAGGTTTCCGTCTTCCCGTCCGCGCGGCTGGCGCGGCCAAACAGGCCGATGTCGGCCGTCAGCGCCTGCTCGGCGTTGATACCGTAGCCGACCTTGGCGTGGCGCGTACGTACATCATCCATCGACGGCGTGCTGCCGGTCGCACTGCCGAGCGCCAAGGCATCGGCATAGCTGCCCATGGTAGCGACGTTACGGAAAATCAGCAACCTCACTTTGCCTGCCAGCTCGCCAAACTGGTGCGCGTGCTCGAATTCGAGCTGGTCGCCGAAACGGCGGAAGATCTTCGGATCGAGCACCAGCCCGTTCGATTCGCGCGGCTGGACGAAGCGGCCGGCGCGCACGGCCCAGCCGTCGTCGACGTATTCCAACGCCGCCCCCCAGGTGTAACCACGCGAATCGGCCGCGAAATCATACGCGCCATAGGTCATCACCGACCAGTTCATGAACTGCGTGCGCGGATCGTGGTTGTAGGCGTTGGCATCGAACAGGTCGAGCACCGACACGTTGCCGGCGGTGAGCGTCAGGCGCCGCTTGTCGGCCATTCCGGCCAGCTGGTTGGCGGCCGACTCGAGCGCCTCCTGGCCGCCGCCGAATCCCCAGGTCTGCCGCAGGAACAGGCGCGCGCGGTAGAAGGTCGGATTAGCGCCCGAGGTGCGCGCCATTTCGCCATTGCTCATTCCGCCCAGACCAGCCAGGTGCGAGAGCGGCACGCCCTGCGCCATCTCCGGGTCAAAGTACAGCTCGCTACCGGCCCATGGCCGCCAGCCCAGCGCCGCGGTCGCGGTCAGCGAATAGCTCTTCTCCCGCTCGGGACTGAGGCTATTCGGGCCTGAATACTCGGCGCCGAACGCGGGCTTGACCTGCCAGATATACGTGGCCTGGAACTTGGCGTTGAACTCCTCCTGCTCCTGTTCGCCCGCCATGCTGCCGCCCGCGCCAAGCGACAGGATCAGGATTAGGAATAGCGTGCGACGGCGGGAAAACATGAAAGGCCCTTTTGGATACCGATTGCTCAACCGAGCGATTTAATGCGATCATTAGAAACCCTGTACCTACTACAAGGTCAAGGCTTTAGGGACTAGACAATGAGAATCGGTGAACTTGCAAAACGCGGCAATTGTAAGGTCGAAACGGTGCGCTTTTATGAGCGCGAAGGCTTGATCGAGGCGCCGGCGCGTGAAACCAACGGCTATCGGCACTATTCGGAGCGGCATGTGATGCAGCTGAACTTCATCCGCCATTGCCGTTCGCTCGACATGGGTTTGCCCGACGTGCATGTG
>DASRXO010000730.1:0-3007 GCA_035654095.1 Telluria sp. | reverse complement strand
CCGACCTCGTGATCAACGCCGCCGAACGCCTGCAGGCGCTGGCCGCCGGCGGGCTGGTGGCGCCGGGTGCGCGCTCGCTCGGCGTGGTGCGGATGGGCGTGGCGGTGCGCAAGGGCGGCAAGGTGCCGGACATCGGCAGCGTGGCCGCCTTCCGCGGCTCGCTGCTGGCCGCCGAGAGCATCGCGTATGGCGACCCGGCCAAGGGCGCCACCACCGGCATCCATTTCGCCGGCGTGCTGCAACGCCTCGGCCTGCAGGACGCGGTGCGCGGCAAGGCCAGGCTGGCGGCGAACGGTCTCGAGGTGATGAAGCTGGTGGCCAATGGCGAGGCCGAAATCGGGATCACGCAGATCAGCGAGATCCTGCATGTGAAGGGCGATGCGCTGGTCGGACCGCTACCGGAGGAATTGCAGCTGGCGTCGAACTACAGCGTCGCGCCGCTCAGCGCGAACCCGCAAGCGCCGGCCGCGCAGTTCGCCGCGATGCTGCTGGGCGAGGAAGGCCGCGCGCGCTTCAAGCATGCGGGCTTCGAGTAAGCGCCCCAAAACCGGGGTCAGCAGCAAAACCGGGGTCAGTGCCGACATTCGGACACGGGCTCCACAGGCCTGCCTGTTGAGCCCGTGTCCGAATGTCGGCACTGACCCCGGTTTTGCTGCTGACCCCGGTTTTGGGTTTCTTCACGCGGCGCCTGCTTCCTGGTCCATCGCCTTAAACACCTCCTGCGCCAGGTGGAACGCCGAATTGGCGGCCGGTACGCCGCAGTAGATCGCGGTCTGCAGCAGCACCTCCTTGATTTCCTCGCGCGACACGCCGTTGTTGGCGGCGGCCCGCAGGTGCAGCCGCAATTCCTCGGCGCGGTTCAGCGCCACCATCATCGCGATCGTCAGCAGGCTGCGCGTGTGGCGCGGCAGGCCGGGCCGGGTCCAGACCTCGCCCCACGCATAGCGCGTGATCAGGTCCTGGAACTCCTGATTCAGCGGATTCAGATTGGCCTGCGCGCGGTCGACGTGGGCGTCGCCCAGCACCGCGCGGCGCACGCTCATCCCTGCATCGTGACGTTCGCGTTCATCCATGGTTGGCTCCTTCGGTCAAGAAATCGGTGAGCGCCGCGCTGAACGCCGCGGCCTGCTCGAGGTTGGACAAGTGGGCCGCATCGAGTTCGACGTACTGCGCGTCGAGGATCGCATCGGCGATCGCGCGGCCGTCCTGCGGCGGCGTCGCGAGGTCGTGGCTACCGGCGATCACCAGCGCCGGCAGGCGGATCGCGGCGACCTGATGGCGCTGGTCCATATCGCGCACCGCGGCGCAGTTGGCGACGTAGCCGGCGGGCGGGGTCGCGAGCAGCATGGCGTGCAGCATCGCCGCCGCATCCGGCGCGCGCTGGCGGAACGGTGCGGTCAGCCAGCGCACGAGCACGCCGTCGACGATCGCCGCCATGCCGCCACTCTCGACGGCGGCGATGCGCGCGTTCCAGATCTCGGCGGTGCCGATCTTGGCCGCGGTATTGCACAAGGCCAGGCGCAGCAGGCGTTCCGGGTGATGCACGCCCAGCCACAAGCCGGTCATGCCGCCCATCGACAGGCCGCAAAAGTGGGCGCGTGCGATGCCGCAATGGTCCATCAGCGCGAGCACGTCGGCGCCCAGCTGATCGACCCGATAGGGCCCGGGCGGCACCCCGGAGGCGCCGTGGCCGCGGGTGTCGTAGCGCAGCACGCGAAAGCGCGCGAGCAGCGCCGGCATCTGCGGCGCCCACATCGCGAGGCTGGTGCCGAGTGAATTCGACAGCACCACGCATGGTGCGCCGGGATCGCCTTCGAGTTCGTAATGCAGCGCAAAACCGTCTGTGTGGAACGTGGACATCGCTTACTCCTGTATGGCGTCTTGGCGCGCGCGGTGGGTGCGCAGCACGCGCTCGACGAAGTGCGCGGCCTGCCCGGTGTAGCCGAGCGGGTCGAACAGCCGCTCCAGCTGATTCGCATCGAGCAGCGCGCCGACCTCGGGCTTTTCGGCGAGCACCTCGCGCAGGTGGCGGCCTTGCGCGCTCGCTTCGCGGCAGGCGTCGCCGACCAGATGGTGCGCGGCCAGCCGGCCCATGCCCGCACCCAGCGCGAGGGTGACCGCTTCGGCCATCAGCTGGCCACGCGTGAGATCGAGGTTGGCGCGCATCGCGGCCGGGTCCACCTGCAGGCCCTCGGCCGCGTGCCGCATCTGCTGCAGGCTACCGGCCGTCAGCAGCACGATGTACGGCAGCGTGTCCCACTCGGCCTGCCAGCCGCCCAGGGCGCGCTCGTGTTCCTGCACCATCCCGGCCAGCATCGTGGCGACCAGGCCGGGCACCCGCACCGCCGCCGACAGCGCCACCGCGCAGCCGACCGGATTGCGCTTGTGCGGCATCGCCGACGAACCGCCGCGGCCCGGCGCCGCAGGTTCGGCCGCCTCCCCGACTTCGGTCTGGGTCAGCAGCGAGATGTCGCGCGCCATCTTGCCGAGCGAGCCGACCAGCATGCCGAGCACGGTGGCCGCTTCCGCCACGCGGTCGCGCTGCGCGTGCCAGGGCGCGTCGGGCAGATCCAGGCCCAATTCTTCGGCGAGACTCGCGGCCACCGCGGGCGCGGATGCGCCAAGGCTGGCCAGGGTGCCGGCCGCGCCGCCGAACTGCAGCGCGAACAGGCGCGCGCGCAGTTCGCGCAGGCGGTCCTGGTGACGGCCGACCGCGTCCAGCCAGCCGGCCGCCTTCAGGCCGAGCGTGGTCGGCAAGGCTTGCTGCATCCAGGTGCGCGCCGCCATCGGGCTGTCGCGATGGTTGGCCGCCAGCGCCGCCAGCGCGACGGCCAGCGCGGCCAGTTCGGCCTCGATCAGGTCGAAGGCTTCGCGCAGTTGCAGCAGCAGGCCGGTATCGATGATGTCTTGGCTGGTGGCGCCCCAATGCACGAAGCGCGCGGCCTCGGGATCGATCGCCGCGACCACGCCGGTCAATTGCGCGACCAGCGGGATCGCCAGGTTGCCG
>DASRXO010000729.1:0-2806 GCA_035654095.1 Telluria sp. | reverse complement strand
CGAGGCGCTGATGCGGCGGGCGTTGTCTTCGATGACGGCTTGCAGGTGCTGCAAGCGAGCGAGCTTGACCTGCTGCGGCGTGTCGTCGTGCAGCGCCGCCGCCGGCGTGCCCGGGCGCGGGCTGAAGACGAAGCTGAAGCTGCTGTCGAAGCCGATGTCGTCGATCAGCTTCATCGTCTTCGCGAAGTCATCTTCGGTCTCGCCGGGGAAGCCGACGATGAAGTCGGAGGACACCGCGATGTTGGGCCGCACCGCGCGGATGCGGCGGACGATGGACTTGTATTCGAGCGCCGTGTAGCCGCGCTTCATCGCGCCCAGCACCTTGTCGGCGCCGTGCTGCGCCGGCAGGTAGAGGTGGTCGACCAGCTGCGGGATGGTGGCGTAGGCGTCGATCAGGCGCTGGGTGAATTCCTTCGGGTGGCTGGTCACGAAGCGCAGCCGCTCGATGCCGGGAATCGCCGCCACGTATTCGAGCAGCAGCGCGAAGTCGGCGCTCTCGCCGCCCGCCATCGCGCCGCGGAAGGCGTTGACGTTCTGGCCCAGCAGCGTGATTTCCTTGACGCCCTGGGCGGCCAGGCCGGCCACTTCGGCCAGCACGTCGTCGAAGCGGCGCGAGACTTCCTCGCCGCGGGTGTAGGGCACCACGCAGTAGCTGCAGTACTTGCTGCAGCCTTCCATGATCGATACGAAGGCCGAGGCGCCGTCGACCCGGGCCGGCGGCAGGTGGTCGAATTTTTCGATCTCGGGGAAGCTGATGTCGACCTGCGGCTGGCCGCTGCTGCGCCGATCGCGCATCAGCTGCGGCAGGCGGTGCAGGGTCTGGGGGCCGAACACCAGGTCGACGTAGGGCGCGCGCTTGACGATCGCCGCGCCTTCCTGCGAGGCGACGCAGCCGCCGACGCCGATCAGCAGCGCCGGATTGGCGAGCTTGAGTTCACGCAGACGGCCGAGGTCGGAGAACACTTTTTCCTGCGCCTTTTCGCGCACCGAGCAGGTGTTGAGCAGGATGACGTCGGCGTCCTCCGGCCGGTCGGTGCGCACCAGGCCGTCGGAGGCGCCGAGCACGTCGGCCATCTTGTCCGAGTCGTACTCGTTCATCTGGCAACCGAAGGTCTTGATGAATACTTTTTTCTGCATGGGCTCGCGTGCTGAATGGGGGCTGGTGTGCCGCCTAGACAAGGCGGGCAGCCAGTTTACCGTAAATCCGCAGCGCCGGCCGAAATCCCGCCACGCGGCCGCCGCCATTGAGGCAGATCAACAAATTCGCCGGAAATTGGCAAACTCACATTGATTTTGAGAAAAGTATCTCTAAAGTAAAAGAGTGATTGTAAGCAAGCACCGGGAGCGGGACATGGCGACAAATTCGGTATCGGCGTCCAACACGCGTGCGGCGAGCGACGCCGCGGCCGCAGTGCAGCAGTCGCAGCAGCAGCGCCGGCAGGAGCGCGCGCGGCCGGTGCCGCCGGTGCCCGAGCCAGTGCGCGCCGCCTCCCAGGATGCCTCGCAGCAGACCCGCGCGACCCAGAACGCGGGCCAGGCCGACCGCGCCCGCCAGACTGGGGAAGCGGCCTTCCTGAGCCGCCAACAGCTCGACAGCAAGGCCTCCGGCAGCCCGCCGCCATCGCTGGGCAAGCATATCGACACCACGGCCTGAGCCTGTAACGTCCACTTACATCTTTCCTGTCGAAAACTTCACAATCTTGTGAGTATTGTCTAGGTCTTTCCTGTTGTAAATCAACGGCTTCGGCAACTAATTGTGTCGGCCGCCTGGCCGCAAAAAAACTCTTGCGTGCGCCACAAATTATCCCCCTGTGTTGAAATGATTATGTGACAAGCTTTCCGGGCGATAGCTTGATGTCGAACAATGACGGGAGTGCGCGGGTCGGCTGTACTGATCGCGTATGTGTCTGATAATTTGTTTGAATAACAAGTGGTTTGGAAAAGCGGGTAGCGCAGAGCGCAAACGACCCGGCGGCGTTCTTAAGCTGATTATCAGATTGGGTTGGTTAAATCACTTTTATGGGCGTTTTTCCGGGAACTTCTTTGGACGAAACATAGTCTTTAACTAAGTTCGTAACGGAACTATTTCAACTACTCTTACGAGGTAAATCATGGCACACCATGCTCTGGCATCACAAGAAAGTTACAATCCCAACCACTTGCTCGACATCTTGCTCGGCAAGATGCAGCTGAAGAACGACGCCGCCTTGTCGCGCATGCTCGAAGTCGCGCCGCCGGTCATCAGCAAGATCCGCCATCACCGCTTGCCGGTCGGCGCCTCGCTGCTGATCCGCATGCACGAAGTGACCGGCATGAGCATCCGCGACCTGCGCGACTTGATGGGCGACCGGCGCACCAAGTATCGCCTGTCGGATGCCCAGGGCCGCCCAAAGCCGGAAGAGAAAAGCGGCAGCGAGCCTTCGTCGTCCGGCAATTATGCGCACTAGGCCGGCGCGTCGCTCCCGTGCAGGCGGGAGTCCACGCGCGGCGTCCGGCCCGGCGTAAAGCCTCCGGGTCCGGATGCGGTGGGCCTCAGCCCATCAGGATGGTGGTAATTTCTTCGAACTGCAGTTCCGTTTCGCGGAACACATGCAGGTAGGCTTCTTCATTGAGCCCCAGTGCGGTCCAGGCGACCGAGGACACGGCGGGCACCAGGTCGTTCTCTTCGCGCGCCAGGTCGAGCGCGTGCACGATCGAATTCGCCACGTGGATGATGGTGGCGAGAAAGCCCGCGCCCGGCGCTTCCGGATCGTGGTGCTGCTGGATCGCCATCTTCATGGTGTCGGAAAAATTCCAATGCTCGGCC
>DASRXO010000728.1:0-4543 GCA_035654095.1 Telluria sp. | reverse complement strand
TCATCTGGCGACCCTGTCGACAGATGGAGTCGCCATCCCTAGTCAGACATCCTCAAGCGTGTTCGTCGACGTCGAAATCGCCTGAGCCTCGCCGCGGTGGACAGCCGTTACTTCCCCGTATTGACACGATCGCGCCATTGATCCGAGCGGCGAAGCGTTTGAGGCCAGCCTGCAATTTTACGAAAGCTAGCCGGACAGGCCGTCCCACAACTCGCCGTTGGGATTGGTGCGCGGCGCGGCCACGCCGAAATGCTGGTAGGCCAGCGGCGTGGCGATCCGCCCGCGCGGGGTGCGCTGCAGATAGCCTTGCTGGATCAGGTAGGGCTCCAGCACGTCCTCGATGGTGTCGCTCTCCTCGCCGATCGCCGCGGCCAGGTTGCCGATGCCGACCGGGCCGCCGCCGAACTTGAACAGCACCGCTTCCAGCAGCTTGCGGTCCATCACGTCGAAGCCGACCGCGTCGACGTCGAGCATCACCAGCGCGGCGTCCGCCATCGCCTTGGTGATCTCGCCATTGCCCTTGACCTCGGCGTAATCGCGCACCCGGCGCAGCAAGCGGTTGGCGATGCGCGGCGTGCCGCGTGCGCGCACGGCGATCTCGCGCGCGCCGTCGTCGGCGATCGGCGCATGCAGCAAGGCCGCGCTGCGGGTCACGATGCGGGTCAGCTCCGACGCGTTGTAGAACTCGAGCCGCGCGACGATGCCGAAGCGGTCGCGCAGCGGATTGGTCAGCATGCCCGCACGCGTGGTGGCGCCGACCAGCGTGAACGGCTGCAGGTCGAGCTTGACCGAACGCGCGGCCGGGCCTTCGCCGATCATGATGTCGATCTGGTAGTCTTCCAGCGCCGGATACAGGATCTCTTCGACCACCGGCGACAGGCGGTGGATTTCGTCGATGAACAAGACGTCGTTGGCTTCGAGGTTGGTCAGGATCGCCGCCAGGTCGCCCGGCCGCTCCAGCACCGGCCCCGAAGTCTGGCGCAGGTTGACGCCCATTTCGCGCGCGATGATGTGGGCCAGCGTGGTCTTGCCCAGACCCGGCGGGCCGAACAGCAAGGTGTGGTCGAGCGCTTCGCGCCGCTGGCGTGCGGCGGCAATGAAAATCTCGAGCTGGCCGCGGATCTTTTCCTGGCCGACGTACTCGTCGAGCTGCTTGGGCCGCAGCGCGCGCTCGATCGCCTCTTCGTTGGGCGACGCAGGCGTGGCCGCGATGATGCGCTGCTCGCTGAAATTGTCGGTCTGGATGCTCATAGCTTAGCTCTTCGATAGCGCCTTGAGCGCGTACTTGATGCCGTCGGAAACACTGCTGCCGGCCGGCATGTTCTTCAGGGCGGCCAGCGCTTCCTTGTCAGAATACCCCAAGGCCAGCAGCGCGTTCAGGATATCGGATTGCGCGTCGTTGTGCACCGCCCCGCCCGGCGCGCCGAGGTCGGCCCCCAGCTTGCCCTTGAGTTCGAGCAGCAGGCGCTCGGCGGTCTTCTTGCCGATGCCCGGCACCTTGACCAGGCGCCCGGCTTCCTGCAAGGTCACGGCCTGCGCCAGGTCGGCAATCGTCATGCCCGACAGGATCGACAAGGCGGTGCGCGCCCCGACGCCGGTAATCTTGATCAGCTGGCGGAACACGGCGCGTTCGTTGGCATTGCCGAAGCCGAACAGCAAATGCGCGTCCTCGCGGATCGCCTGGTGGGTGAACAGGGTCACCTTCTCGCCCAGCTGCGGCAGGTTGTAGTAGGTGCTCATCGGCACATCGACTTCGTAGCCGACGCCGTTGCAATCGACCAGCAGTTGCGGCGGATTTTTTTCAAGCAGGATTCCGGAAATACGACCGATCATGGGGAGCCTTTACACGAGGCGTCCGCGCTTCATGCGCAGGCCGCTTAAACTGGGAGCGAGGGCGCCGATCAGCGCCAGCGCATCATGGCTGTTGGCGTGGCAAATGGCCACCCCGAGCGCGTCGGCGGCGTCGGTGCCGGGCAGGCCGGGCAGCACCAGCAGCCGCGCGACCATGTCCTGCACCTGCTGCTTGGCGGCCTTGCCGTGCCCCACCACCGCCTGCTTGACTTGCAGCGCGGTGTATTCTGCCACCTCGAGATCGGCGCCGACCAGGGCCGTGATCGCCGCGCCGCGCGCCTGCCCCAGCAGCAGGGTCGACTGCGGATTGACGTTGACGAACACTTTTTCGACCGCCGCGCAATCGGGCCGGTAGGTGCGCACCACCTCGGCGATCCCGGACAGGATCACCTTCAGGCGGCCCGGCAGCGCGCCCTCGGACACCGTCTTGATGGTGCCGGAGGCGATGTAGCGCAGCTGCGTGCCCTGCTTTTCGATCACGCCGAAGCCGGTGATGCGCAGGCCCGGGTCAATGCCAAGAATTATCATGCGTGAATCTTATACCGCCGGGCAAGCTTTGTGCGATTAGTGGCGGAAATGACGCGCGCCGGTGTACAGCATCACCACGCCGCGCTCGTCGGCCGCGTCGATGACTTCCTGGTCGCGCATCGAGCCGCCGGGCTGGATCACGCAGGCCGCGCCGGCGTCGACCACCACGTCGAGCCCGTCGCGGAAGGGGAAGAAGGCGTCCGAGGCGACCGCCGAACCGGCCAGCGTCAAGCCTGCGTTCTGGGCCTTGATCGAGGCGATGCGGGCCGAGTCGATCCGGCTCATCTGGCCGGCGCCCACGCCCAGGGTCATGCCCTTGGCGCAGAACACGATCGCGTTCGACTTGACGAACTTGGCGACGCGCCAGGCGAACATCAGGTCTTGCAGTTGCTGCTGGGTCGGCTGCTTTTTCGTCACCACGCGCAGTTCGCCCAGACCGACGTTCTTCGCATCGGGCGACTGCACCAGCAGGCCGCCGCCGACGCGCTTGACGTCGAAGGCGTTGTGGCCGGCGCCGAGCGCAATCTCGAGCAGGCGCACGTTCTGCTTGGCCGCCATGATCTGGCGCGCCTCGGCGCTGAATGCCGGCGCGATCAGCACTTCGACGAACAGCTTGGCGATCGCTTCCGCGGTCTTGCCGTCGAGTTCGACGTTGAGGGCGATGATGCCGCCGAAGGCCGAGGTCGGATCGGTTTGCAGCGCGCGCTCGTAGGCCTCGAGCGCGCTGGCGCCGAGCGCCACGCCGCAGGGATTGGCGTGCTTGACGATCACGCAGCCGGCCGGCTGGCCGAGGCCGCCCAGCGACTTCACGCATTCCCAGGCCGCGTCGGCGTCGGCGATGTTGTTGTACGACAGTTCCTTGCCCTGCAGCTGGGTGTAGCCGGCCAGCGCGCCGGCGGCCGGCGCCGGGTCGCGGTAGAACGCGGCCGACTGGTGCGGGTTCTCGCCGTAGCGCATGTCCTGGACTTTTTCAAAGCTCATGGTCAGGGTCTGCGGGTAGCCGGCGCGGGTGGCGTGGTCCTTGTCCGGGCCGAGGCTGGTCAGGTAATTGGTGATCGCGCCGTCGTACTGCGCGGTGTGGGCGTACACTTTTTTCGCCAGCATGAACTTGGTGTCGTAGCTGACCGCGCCGGCGGCTGCGCCGGTGCCCTTCATCTCGGCCAGCACCAGGCCGTAGTCGGACGGGTCGCAGACCACCACCACATCCTTGTGGTTCTTGGCCGCCGAACGCAGCATGGCCGGGCCGCCGATGTCGATGTTTTCGATCGCCTCTTCCAGCGTGCAATTATCCTTCGCCACGGTCTGCTGGAAGGGATACAAGTTGACCACCACCATGTCGATGGTCGGGATCTGGTGCTCGGCCAGCTTGGCCACGTGCTCGGCGACATCGCGGCGCGCGAGGATGCCGCCGTGCACCTTCGGATGCAGGGTCTTGACCCGGCCGTCGAGCATTTCGGGGAAGCCGGTGTAGTCGGCCACTTCGGTCACGGCCACGCCGTTGTCGGCCAACAGCTTGGCGGTGCCGCCGGTGGACAGGATGCCGACGCCGAGCGCGGACAGGGCGCGTGCGAAATCGAGCACGCCGGTCTTGTCGGAAACGGAGATGAGAGCTTGTTTGATCATGGGAGTCGCCTGGGTTGATGGGTATTCTGGGTGCGCCGCTGCCGCAGCGGGCGTGCGCCGGCGCGCGCCGGTGGCAGGGCCGCGCGGCCGCGCACGACGCCTTACAGCAGTCCGTGCTCTTGCAATTTCTTTCGCAAAGTATTGCGATTGATGCCCAGCATCTGCGCCGCGTGCGACTGGTTGCCCTCCGCGCGCGTCATCACAACTTCGAGGATCGGCTTTTCGACAGTCAGGACGACCATGTCATAAATATTCGATGCCTGCTGCTCGCCCAGATCATTGAAATAGTCTTCGAGACTCTTCTGGACGACTTCCTGGATACTTTCTTTGCTCATGTTAATTGCTTCACCCGGCTGATTAATGTTTCGCCACTGCTCTTGAGGCAGCGTCCGTCCCATATTTCTTATTATTTGCGCGCTACTGCCTCATGCTGCCAAAGCCTGTTCGACCAAGCCCGCGGGCCGGTATTGTAACCGCTCGCCATGGCTGTGTTGCGTTTCAAAGAAATTGTCGACCGCCTGCAACTGCTCGGCGGTCGATT
>DASRXO010000727.1:0-2234 GCA_035654095.1 Telluria sp. | reverse complement strand
GCCGGGCTGGCCTACTTCGCGACCGAGCCGCGCCGCGTCAGGGCGTGAGGTCCGGCGCGTAGAGGCGCACGCAATTGCGGCCGGCGCGCTTGGCCGCATACAGGGCTTCGTCGGCCTGGCCGTACGAGGTCTCGAAAGCGGTGCCGGCGCGGCACCAGCTGATGCCGACGCTGGCCGTGACCGGACGGTCGATCGGCGCCGGGAACGCATGCGCGGCGATGGCGTCGCACATGCGCTGGCCGACGTCGGCCGCCTCGCTCGCCGAGCTGGTCGGCAACACCACCGAAAACTCTTCGCCGCCGACGCGGCCGATCGCCGCGCCCGGGCCCAGCAACTGTTCGAGGCAGCGCACCACGGCCTGGATCGCGGCGTCGCCGGCCGGATGGCCGAAGTCGTCGTTGACGCGCTTGAAGTGATCGATGTCGAGCACGATCAGCGCCAGGTCGCCATGCGCCAGGCAGCCGGAGGCGTGCTCGATCACCGCGCCGCGGTTCAAGGCGCCGGTCAGCGGGTCGTGGGTGGCGCGGTACTCGAGCTGGGAGGCCAGCTCGTGCAGCTGGCGATTCAGCTGGTTCATGTCGAACTCGGCGCGGTCGCTGCGCCGGATCAGGCGCCGGCTTTCGCGCATCAGGCGTTCGTAGTGGGCGATCAGCTCGCCCAGCGCGCCGCGCCAGGCGTCGGCGCCGGCGCCGGCATCGGCGTGCAGGGCGCGGGCGTCGGCCAGCGCCGCGCATTCGAACGCGAACAGGTCGGCTTCAGCCATGCCGGCACCGCGCCATCAGTTGCCGTCCAGCGGATGGCTGCAGAAGTCGAGCGCCTGGAAGTCGTCGCGCAGTTCCTGGCCGAATTCGAGCAGCGTTTCGTCGTCCTCGTCGTGGTACCAGTTCAGGCACACGCGGTTGCCCGCCATCGCGGCGTCGTTCAGCGCGCCGAACAGGATGAACAGCATCTTGGTGCTCGAGCTGTTGAAGTAGGCCAGCGACACATTGACCGTGATCTCGGCCCGCTTGCGGGTCGCCAGGTACTGCTTGACGCGCTCGAACACCGGGCCGTAGAAGGCGGCCGCGTTCTCGGGATAGGACTCGCCGCGGATCGACAGGGTGTCCTCGCCGAAGCGGAAATCGATCTCCGGCGAGGTCGGCGAGGCGCTGATAAAGAGTGGCTCCATGTAGCTTCCTGGTGGTCTGGTCAAATGATGGCTTTGATGCAGAATACCGTGGTGGCGGCGTCCTGCGCTTCCCGCGCGAACTCGAATTCCAGCGGCTCGCTGGCGTCGCGCGCCATGGTCAGGAAGCCCAGCCCGGCGCCCTTGCTGTCGGCCGGGGTCTCGTCGCGCAGGGCCTTCTTGTAGGCCGACTTGATCTCGTCCATCGTCATCGACCGCAGCGGCTCGAGGCGGTCGCGAATCTTCTCGACGCTCGCGCTTTCGACCGGATTCGCGCACAGCAGGAAGAAGCTGTCGCCCTGCATGCCGATGCAGAACGAGCCGCGCCGCATCTGCCGGTCGTGCTGGTCGTGCGGCGTCAGGCTGTCGCAGGAATAGTGCATGATGTTCTGCGACATTTCGACGAAGGAGGAGAAGATCCGGCGCCGGGTCGGACCGGCCGCGCCGGCGGTGTCGAGCCGCGCCTTGATGGTCTCCGAAATGGCCGCCACCACATGCTGCGAAAAATAGCCGACGTAAAAAAAGATGACGTGGCGGCGCCGCGCCACGTCCCAAAACTCGTTGAACTCTTCGTACAGCACGCTCTCTCCTCGGTCTTACGGTCGGAAACAGAAAAAGGTCAGGTCGTCGCGCCGCGGCTGCTTGCCTTGCCAGGCCGCGAGGTCGTCGAGGATCGCCTGGCTCAGATGGGTCGCGCAATCGTCGCGCCGCGCCAGCATGTGCTCGCGCACGCGGCGCTTGCCGTAGGCGATGTCCTTGGGGCCGCCGATCTGGTCGATCAGGCCGTCGGTGCTGAGGAACAGCAGGCTGCCGGCCTCGATCGCGACGACCGAGAGCGCCAACGACGGCTTCTACATGGCGTCCGCGCTGCGCGGCGAAGATGGCCGCATCGTCGATTTCGAGATCGTCGACTGCAACGAGCGCGGCGCCTTTTTCTACGGCCTGGCGCGCAGCGAGTTGATGGGCACACGGCTGTCGGAGCTGGCCACCGGCGTATTCGGCGAGGCGCTGTTCGACACCTACCTGGCGGCGATGGCGAGCGGCTTCCACGAAGACGACCGTGAAATGC
>DASRXO010000726.1:0-8835 GCA_035654095.1 Telluria sp. | reverse complement strand
CGAGTACAAGAACCGGGGTCAGTGCCGACATTCGGACACGAGCTCGACAGGCGCGCCTGTCGAGCTCGTGTCCGAATGTCGGCACTGACCCCGGTTCTTGAGCGCTCAGAACTGCTCGTCGGGACGCAGGTAGCGCCATTGGCCGACCGGCAGTTCGCCCAGCTTGACGCGGCCGATGCGCACGCGCTTCAGGCCCACCACCTTCAGGCCGACCATGTCGCACATGCGCCGGATCTGGCGCTTCTTCCCTTCGCGCAGGACGAAACTGAGCTGGTCCTCGTTCTGCCAGCGCACCTTGGCCGGCAGCAGCGGCTTCCCGTCCATCCACAGGCCGTGATTCAGCTTCCGGAGCTCGGAATCGGGCAGGGTCCCAGGCTTGCTGTACTCCACCCGCACCAGGTACTCCTTCTCGATCGCCGTGTCCTGGCCGATCAACTGCTTGGCCACGCGCCCGTCCTGGGTCAGCACCAACAGCCCGACCGAGTCGATGTCGAGGCGGCCGGCCGGCACCAGGCTGCGCAACTGGGTCGGATGGAACTGCTCGGGCGACGGGTCGTCCGGCCAGCGCGTCTCGGCCTTGATCAGCGCCACCGCCGGCGTGTAGCCGTCTTCGGCCTGGCCGCTGACATAGCCCATCGGCTTGTTGATCAGGACCGTCACGCGTTTCGATTGTTCGGCTGCGGCCTGGCGTTCGACCGTCACCTGCTGCGACGGCAGCACCTTGCTGCCCAATTCGGACACCACCTTGCCGTCGACCCGCACCCAGCCGCGCGCGATCCATTCGTCGGCTTCGCGCCGTGAGCACAGTCCCAGTTCGGACATTCGTTTGGAGAGGCGTAGCGGTTCGGTCATCGGACTTCTATACTTTCAAGGCGTCGAGCAGGTCGGTCTCGAGCTGGATCTGGTTGCGCGAATTATTCAGCACCGCGCCATCGACCAGGAACACGTCTTCGACGCGTTCGCCGAGCGTCATGATCTTGGCGGTGTGCAGGTTGATGCGATAGCGCGTGAGCACGTTGGCGATGGCGTACAGCAGGCCGGTGCGGTCGTTGGCGGCGACCGACAGCAGGTAGTATTGGCCGCGTTCATCCGGCCGCAGGTCGACCGTCGGCGTGATCGGGAAGGTGCGCGACAGCCGCGACAGCCGCCCGCGGGTGGGCGCCGGCAGCGGCGCCTGCGAGGTCAGCACCTCGCACAGTTCGTGCTCGATCAGGTTGATGATGTCGCGGTAGCTCTTCGCGAAATTCTGCTCGGTGACGAGGAAGGTGTCGAGCGCGTAGCCGTTTCTGGTGGTGTGGATCTTGGCGTCGAGGATGCTGAAGTTCTTGCGGTCGAAATAGCTGCAGATGCGCGCGAACAGGTCCGGCTGGTCCTTGACGTAGACCGCCACCTGCAAGCCTTCGCCGATCGGCGCCAGGCGGCAGCGGATCACCGGCTTGTCGCTGTCCAGGCGGTCGTGCAGCGAGCGCGTTTGCCATGCGATGTCGGCGGCGTCGTGGCGCAGGAAGTAGGCGACGTCGAGCTGCTTCCACAGCGCCTCGTGCGCGTTCGGCGCCAGGCCGTACAGGCGCAGCGTGGCCATCGCCTCGTCCTGGCGGTTCTTCAGTTCGCGGTCGGCCGAATGCGGCTCGCCGCCCAGCACGCGCAGGGTGATGCGGTACAGGTCCTCGAGCAGCTTGGCCTTCCACGCGTTCCACACTTTCGGACTGGTGCCGCGGATGTCGGCCACCGTCAGCAGGTACAGGCCGGTCAGGTGGCGCTCGTCCTTGACCACCTTGGCGAAGGCGGCCACCACGTCCGGGTCGGACAGGTCGTGCTTCTGCGCGACCTGCGACATGGTCAGGTGGTTCTCGACCAGGAACACCACCAGCTCGGTGTCGTCCTTGCTCAGGCCATGGCCGGCGCAGAACTCGGCGGCGTCCACCGTGCCGAGTTTCGAGTGGTCGCCGCCGCGGCCCTTGGCGATGTCGTGGAACAGCGCCGCCACGTACAGCAGCCAGGAGCTGTGGAAGTTGGCGATCAGCTGGCTGCAGAACGGGTATTCGTGGGCGTGCTCGGTCATCGTGAAGCGGCGCATGTTCCGCACCACCATCATGATGTGCTGGTCCACCGTGTAGACGTGGAACAGGTCGTGCTGCATCTGCCCGACGATGCGGCGGAAGTTGGGCAGGTAGCGCCCGAGGATGCTGGTGTCGTTCATGCGCCGCAGCGCATGCACCAGCCCGACCGGCGCCTGCAGGATGCGCAGGAACTGCGCCTTGTTGACCGGATCTTCGCGGAACGCCGCGTCGATCTTGAAGCGCGCATGCCACAGCGCGCGCATGGTGCGCGCTGTCATGCCCTTGATGTCGGAGCGCTCGGTCATCAGCACGAACACTTCGAGCATGGTCGACGGCATCGAGTCGAAGGTGTCGTCCTCCTTGATGTCGATGAAGCCGTTGACTTCGTTGAAGCGCTGGTTGATCGGCGCCGGCACGCAGGGCTGCGGGAACAGCTGGGCCTCGATATTCTGCAGCAGGATCGTATTGAGCTGGGTGACCGCCTTCGCGGCCCAGTAGTAGCGCTGCATCAGGTATTCGCTGGCGCGCCGCGCGTTCAGACCCTCGCCGACGTTCTTCAGGCCGAACGCCTCGGCGATCGGGGTCTGGACGTCGAACACCAGCCGGTCTTCGCGGCGGCCGGTGTGCAGGTGCAGGCGCACCCGGATGTCCTTGAAGGCGCGCTCCTTTTCCATCAGCTGGCGCGCCTCGGTCGGGGTGATCAGGCCGCGCGCGGCCAGCTGGGTCCAGGAATTGGCCAGGCCCGCGGCCTTGGCCACCCACAGGATCACCTGCAGGTCGCGCAGGCCGCCCGGGCTCTCCTTGCAGTTCGGCTCGAGCGAGAAGGCGGTGTCTTCGTACTTGGCGTGGCGCAGCCGCATCTCGGCGGTCTTGGCCTGGAAGAAGGCCTGGGCGTCGAGCGCCTCGAGGTAGCGCGCCTGCAGCTCGGCGAACAGCGCGGCGTCGCCGGTCACCAGGCGCGCTTCGCGCAGGCTGGTTTGGACCGTGATGTCGGCCTGCGATTCGCTCATGCATTCGTCGACGGTGCGGATGCTGTGGCCGATCTCGAGGCCGAGGTCCCACAGCATCTGCACCAGTTCTTCGAGCTTGGCCTGGGTGATCGCGTCGGCCGGCTCGGACAGCAGGATCAGCAAGTCGACGTCGGAATAGGGAAACAGCTCGCCGCGGCCGTAGCCGCCCACGCCGACCAGCGCGGTGGCGGCGGGCAGGGCGACCGACTCCCAGGCCTCGACCAGCACCGCGTCGACCGCCTGGCGCAGGCCGCGCAGCAGTTTTTCGGGCATGCCGTCTTCGCGGAAGGCGGCGATATGCTGCTGGCGGGCGGCCTTCAGCTTTTGCTTGAGCAGGTCGCGGGACTGGAGTTTTTGGGCAGCCAAGGGCATGGCTTACGCCGGAACCGGCGCCGCCTGCTTGAGCACGATGGCCGGCGGCGGCGGGGTGCCGGCCGACATGGTCAGCACCTCGTAGCCGGTGTCGGTGACCAGGATCGTGTGTTCCCACTGGGCCGACAGGCTGCGGTCCTTGGTTTTGATGGTCCAGCCGTCGCCCATCTCGCGGATCTCGCGGCGCCCGGCGTTGATCATCGGCTCGATCGTGAAGATCATGCCGGCTTCGAGCTTCTCGAGCGTGCCGGGGCGGCCGTAATGCAGCACCTGCGGCTCTTCGTGGAACACGGTGCCGATGCCGTGGCCGCAGAACTCGCGCACCACGCTGTAGCCGTTTTTCTCGGCATGCTGCTGGATCACGTGGCCGATGTCGCCCAGGTGGGCGCCCGGCCTGACCTTGGCAATCCCCAGCCACATGCACTCGTAGGTGACGTCGGACAGGCGCTTGGCCAGGATCGACGGTTCGCCGATGAAGAACATGCGGCTGTTGTCGCCGTGGTAGCCATGCTTGATGACGGTGATGTCGAGATTGACCACGTCGCCGTTCTTGAGCAGCTTGTCGCCCGGGATGCCGTGGCAGATCACGTCGTTGACCGAGGTGCAGATCGCCTTCGGATAGGGGGTGTAGCCGGGCGGGCAATAGTTGAGCGGGGCCGGAATCGTGCCCTGCACGTTGACCATGTATTCATGGCACAGGCGGTCCAGTTCGCCCGTGGTGACCCCGGCCTTGACGAAGGGCGTGATGTAGTCGAGCACTTCGGCGCCGAGGCGGCCGGCCACCCGCATGCCGTCGATGTCGGCCTGGGACTTGATGGAGATGGAGGACATAGTTGGTCGCAATCAGTAAAAATCGGTAACAGCAGGCGCGCGGAACGTCATCCCGTGCAATTATGCTTCCCATTATACCGTTCCAGCGTCGTTCCCGCGCAGGCGGGAACCCATGCAGAGTAACTGCAAGCGTTGCCGGCTGGTCTGACGTGCTATAGGGGGAATTCATGCAATGCATGGATTCCCGCCTGCGCGGGAACGACGGGGTTTGCTCTTGAAATTCACCCCGATTCCGGTTAGAATCTCGGGTTGCTTGAATTCGAATTTAAGCAAGCTTGTCAAATTGCCGCAACTAAATTGTTAAATCGCGAGTCCGGTCGCAAAGGGTGCCTGAATGGTGACTGACCGGATTCCAGACCCAACCCTGGAGAAACACATGTCCGTTACAATGCGTGAAATGCTGGAAGCCGGTGTCCACTTCGGCCACCAGACCCGTTTTTGGAACCCAAAGATGGCGCCGTTCATCTTCGGCCACCGCAACAAGATCCACATCATCAACCTCGAAAAGACGATGGCGATGTATCAGGATGCGATGAAAACCATCAAGCAAGTGGCGGCTGGCCGCGGCACCATCCTGATGGTCGGCACCAAGCGCCAGGCGCGCGAAATCATCGCCGCCGAAGCCCAGCGCGCGGGCGTGCCCTACGTCGACCAGCGCTGGCTGGGCGGCATGCTGACCAACTTCAAGACCATCAAGACCTCGATCAAGCGCCTGAAGGACATGGAAGCCCAGGTCGAAGACGGTTCGGTCGAGAAGCTGTCGAAAAAAGAAGGCCTGATGTTCCAGCGCGAAATGATCAAGCTGCAAAAGGCCATCGGCGGCATCAAGGAAATGGGCGGCGTGCCTGACGCGATCTTCGTGGTCGACGTCGGCTACCACAAGGGCGCGATCACCGAAGCGGGCAAGCTGGGCATCCCGATCATCGGCGTGGTCGACACCAACCACTCGCCCGAAGGCGTGACCCACGTCATCCCGGGCAACGACGACTCCTCGAAAGCGATCACCCTGTACGCACGCGGCGTGGCCGATGCGATCCTGGAAGGCCGTGCCAACGCCAGCAACGAAATCGTCGAGCTGGTGAAAGCGTCGGGCGACGACTTCGTCGAAGTTTCCGAGCAAGCTTAAGTTCCGGCAGGGTTCGCCCTGCTGAGCACAAAAAGGGGTGGCATTGAGCTCCCCTTTTTTTTAAACAGAATACGATACCGCAGCACCCAATATTAGGAGAAACACATGGCAGCGATTACGGCAGCGATGGTAGGCGAACTGCGCGGCAAGACCGACGCACCGATGATGGAATGTAAGAAAGCGTTGACCGAAGCCGAGGGCGACATGGCCCGCGCCGAAGAGATCCTGCGCGTCAAGCTGGGCGGCAAGGCCTCCAAGGCATCGTCCCGCATCACGGCCGAAGGCGTGGTCGCGGCCTTCATCAGCGGCGGCGTCGGCGCGCTGGTCGAAGTCAACAGCGAGACCGACTTCGTGGCCAAGAACGACGATTTCCTGGCGCTGGCCGGCAATGCCGCGCGCCTGGTCGCCGAGCACAACCCGGCCGACGTCGCCGCCCTGCTGGCCCTGCCGCTCGACGGCAAGACCCTGGACGAAGTGCGCGCCGCCCTGATCGGCAAGATCGGCGAAAACATGTCGATCCGCCGCTTCCAGCGCTTCCAGACCTCCGCTAAACTGGCAGCCTACCTGCACGGCGCCCGCATCGGCGTGATGGTCGAGTACGACGGCGCGGACGAGCAGGTCGGCAAGGACGTGGCGATGCACATCGCGGCGATGAAGCCGGTCTCGCTGTCGGCCGACCAGGTGCCTGCCGAGCTGATCGAGAAAGAGCGTTCGGTTGCCGCGCTGAAAGCACAGGAAGACGCCGACAAGGCCGCGGCCGAAGGCAAGCCGGCCCAGTCGCCGGAAATCCTGGCCAAGCGCCTCGAAGGTTCGGTACAAAAGTATCTGAAAGAAGTATCCTTGCTGAACCAGGCGTTCGTGAAGAACGACAAGCAGTCGGTCGAGCAGATGCTGAAAGCTGCCAACACCAGCGTGAAGGCCTTCACGATGTATGTGGTGGGCGAGGGGATCGAGAAGAAGCAGGACGACTTCGCCGCAGAAGTTGCAGCACAGATGGCTGCTTCCAAGCAGTAAGTTAGAAAGCGGGCCGGAAGGCCCGTTTTCTTAAGTCGCCGCAGGAAACAATGCCGTCGTTCCCGCGCGGGCGGGAACCCATGCTGACTCAGCATGGATTCCCGCTTTCGCGGGAACGACGGCAAGTACAAACCGTCATTTTTGGAGCCCAGTTCATGACCAAACCAGCCTATAAACGCGTACTTCTCAAACTGTCTGGCGAAGCTCTGATGGGCGATGATCCGTATGGCATCAATCGCGGCACGATCGAGCGCATGGTCGCCGACATCGCGGAAGTGGCGAACCTGGGCGTGGAGCTGGCGGTGGTCATCGGCGGCGGCAACATCTTCCGCGGCGTGGCGCCCGGCGCCCAGGGCATGGACCGCGCCACCGCCGACTACATGGGCATGCTGGCCACCGTGATGAATGCGCTGGCCCTGGCCGACGCCATGCGCCACGTGGGCATCGTGGCGCGCGTGATGTCGGCGATCGGCATCGAACAGGTGGTCGAGCCGTACGTGCGCCCCAAGGCCCTGCAATACCTCGAGGAAGGCAAGGTCGTGGTGTTCGCGGCCGGCACCGGCAACCCCTTCTTCACCACCGATACCGCGGCCGCGCTGCGCGGTTCCGAGATCAGCGCCGAAATCGTGCTCAAGGCAACCAAGGTCGATGGCGTATATACTGCCGATCCGAAGAAGGATCCGAACGCCACCCGCTACGAGTCGATCACCTTCGACGAAGCGATCTCCAAGCACCTGCAGGTGATGGACGCGACCGCGTTCGCGCTGTGCCGCGACCAGAAGCTGCCGATCAAGGTGTTCTCGATCGTCAAGCCGGGCGCGCTGAAACGCGTGATCCTGGGCGAAGACGAAGGTACACTGGTACACGTTTAACATATTTGAGAATACAGGAGAGCAGCATGTCCTTAGCTGACGTCAAAAAGAGCGCCAACGATCGCATGGTCAAGTCGATCGAGACCTTGAGGGCCGACCTGGCCAAGGTCCGCACCGGGCGCGCCCACACCGGCATCCTCGACCACGTGCAGGTCGACTACTACGGCGCGCCGACCGCGCTGACCCAGGTCGCCAACGTGACCCTGATCGACGCCCGCACCATCGGCGTCCAGCCCTGGGAAAAGAAGATGCTGGGCACGATCGAAAAAGCGATCCGCGATTCCGATCTCGGCCTGAACCCGTCCTCGCAGGGCGACATGATCCGGGTGCCGACCCCGCCGCTGACCGAAGAGCGGCGGCGCGAGATGGTCAAGCTGGTCAAGGGAGAGGCGGAAGACGCCAAGATCGCGATCCGCAACATCCGGCGCGACGCCAACGAGCAGGTCAAGAAGCTGGTCAAGGACAAGCTGGCGTCGGAAGACGACGAGCGCCGTTCGTCCGACGAGATCCAGAAGCTGACCGACAAGTTCGTGGCCGACGTCGACAAGCTGGTCGCGGAAAAAGAGAAAGAAGTGTTGACCGTGTAGGGTGGGTATGGGGGCAAGCCCCCATGCCCACGCGTGACGCCTGCCAAGAGTCGGCAGTGACGCCTGCCAAGAGTCGGCAGTGACGCCTGCCAAAAGTCGGCAGTAAAAAATACAGTCAGGATCTATGATCTACAAGAGTTCGACGACAGCAGTCCCGGAAGTGGCCACGGTGCCGCGCCATGTCGCAATCATCATGGACGGCAACGGCCGCTGGGCGACCAAACGTCTGCTGCCGCGGGTGGCGGGTCACGTCAAGGGCGTCGAAGCCGTGCGCGGCTGCGTGGAGGCGTGCGCCGAACGCGGCGTCGAGTACCTGACCCTGTTCGCCTTCTCGTCCGAAAACTGGCGCCGCCCGGCCGAGGAAGTCTCGCTGCTGATGCGCCTGTTCGTCACCGCGCTCGAGCGCGAAGTCTCGAAGATGCACGCCAACGACATCCGCCTCAAGGTGGTGGGTGACCTCACGCGCTTCGACCCCAAGCTGCAGGAAATGATCGCCAGCGCCGAGCGCCGCACCGCCAACAACAAGCGCCTGACCGTGACGGTGTGCGCCAACTACGGCGGCCGCTGGGACATCATGCAGGCCACCGGCAAGATGATCGCGGCCCATCCGGGCGTCACCGCATTCACCGAAGAGCAGCTGGCCGAGCACCTGGCGATGGCCTACGCGCCCGAGCCCGACCTGTTCATCCGCACCGGCGGCGAAGAGCGCATCTCCAACTTCCTGCTGTGGCAACTGGCGTACTCCGAGCTGTATTTCACCGACACCTTCTGGCCCGATTTCACCATCGAGTCGCTGGACGCGGCGATCGCCTCCTACCAAAGCCGCGAGCGGCGCTTCGGCCGCACCGGCGACCAACTGGCCGGGAAGAAGAGCTGATGCTCAAGACCCGCGTCATCACCGCGCTTGTCCTGCTGGCGATCCTGCTGCCGGTGCTGTACGCGAACAACCAGACCGCCTTCGCC
>DASRXO010000725.1:0-2793 GCA_035654095.1 Telluria sp. | reverse complement strand
TGCAGAAGGCGGAGAAGGAATTCGTGGTGCTGAACAACCACCTGGCGCAGCTGTCGACGCTCGAAAAGACCCTCAGCGAACAGGCTTACGCGGCCGCGCGCGCCGAATTCCGCAGCCTGGGGGCGAGCATGGCGGGGCTGGTGCTGCTGTCGATCGTGCTGTCGCTGCTGGCCACCATGCGGGTGCGGCGCGCGATGCTGGCCGATATCCGCGCGATCGCCGACGTGGTGGGCGAGCTGGCCGAGGGCCGCCTCAACGCCGGCCGCGCCAGCGACGGGCGCGACGAGATCGCCGATACCTCGCGCGCGCTCGACCACACCATCGCCAACCTGAACGCCACGCTGCGCACGGTGCTCGCCTCGGTGCATTCGATCGACACCGCCTCGCACGAAATCGCCAGCGGCAACCTCGACCTGTCGACCCGCACCGAGCTGCAGGCCGGCTCGCTCGAGCAGACCGCCAGCGCGATGGAGACCCTGACCCACGCGGTCAAGGAAAACGCCGACAACGCGCGCCTGGCCAACGAGCTGGCCGCCAGCGCCGCCTCGCTCGCGGCGAAGGGCGGCCAGGCGGTCGACCGCGCGGTGAGCACCATGGAATCGATCAAGGCGAGCTCGCGCAAGATCGCCCTGATCATCGGCGTGATCGATTCGATCTCGTTCCAGACCAATATCCTGGCGCTCAATGCGGCGGTGGAAGCGGCGCGCGCCGGCGAGCAGGGCCGCGGCTTCGCGGTGGTGGCGGCCGAGGTGCGCACCCTGGCCCAGCGCTCGGCCGCCGCGGCCAAGGAGATCAAGGCCCTGATCGCGGCCTCGGTCGCGATCATCGACGGCGGCAGCGCCTCGGTCAACGAGGCCGGCAGCAGCATGGGCAATATCGTGGCCTCGGTCCGGCAGGTCAACGAGATCATCGAGCGCATCAGCGTGGCCAGCACCGAGCAGGCCGACGGCATCGCCGAGGTCAATCACGCGGTCGGCCAGATGGACGACATGACCCAGCAAAACGCGGCGCTGGTCGAACAGGCCGCGGCGGCGGCGGCCAGCCTGCACGAGCAGACCGTCAACCTGGCCAAGGCGGTCTCGATTTTCAAGATCGACGGCGCCGGCGCGGACCCGGACGATGACGCGGCGGCGCCCGAGCTGCACGCCGATCCCGACGCCGGCTTCCGCGAGCCCGAGGAACGGCGCGCGGCGGCCAGCCCGATGCGCGCCGGTCCGCGGCCGCAACTGGGCCACGATGGCGCCCGCCGCCGCAAGGCCTGAGCCGGGTCAGCGAAACGGCCGGCTCAAGAAGCGCGAGCCGGCCAGTCCGAAGCGCCACGGCAGCTCGACCGCCTTCGAGATGCCGATGCGCGGCCCGCTCACCAATTCCACCTCTTCGGCGCGCGGCGCCAGCGTGAACGGCGGCAGCGCCAGCGGCCTGCCGTTGTGGGCGCGCGTCACGCCCAGCGCCTGGCTCAACCTGCCCGGTCCGGCGCACAGCAGGCGCAAGTCGGCCTGGGCCGCATCGCGCCGCGCGCGCATGACGTCGATGCCGGCCAGCGGCTCGAGCGCGCGGATCAGCACCCCGGCCCCATGCCCCGGCGCGCAACACACGAAATTCAGGCACCAGTGGATGCCGTAGGAACGGTACACGTAAGTACGCGCCGGCGCGCCGAACATGACGGCATTGCGCGCGGTCGGCCCGGAAAAGCTGTGCGAGGCCGGGTCCTCGCGGTCATAGGCCTCGGTCTCGACGATGCATCCGCCCACGCCGTCCACCAGCAGCACGGTGCCGATCAGTTGTCGGGCCACCTCGTGCGAGGGCGCGTTGAAGTCGATCCCGGCGAGCACGGTTTTCATGTCGTAATTTTATCGTTGCCTACCGGGCCGTGCCGTTCTGTCCGTTTTAGTACACACGGGCAACTCTTTGCTGCGGCGCGGCGCGCTCTGGTTTATAGTAGCAAGCTCGAGATGTCGTTTCGCAGCACCGTCCAACCCATACCAGATGAGTAAAGTAGCAGCTTCGGCAATACCGGGCGCCGACCCGGTGGAAGCCCTGATCAAGTCGATCCGCATCCCGCCGCGGCCGAGCCTGTTGGCCGACCTGCAGCGCGAACTGGCGGGGACGGATCCGTCGCCGCTGGCGATCGGCCGCATCATCGCGAGCGACGTCGGGATGGCGGGCGCGCTGCTCAAGCTGGCCAATTCCTCGTTTTACGGCGGCAAGCGCAAGGCCAAGTCGATCAACCAGGCCATCATCTTCCTCGGCATCAACCAGGTGGCGGCGCTGATGACCGGACTGCTGGCGCGCCAGGTGATCGCGGCCGACAATGCGGCCCTCTCGAACTTCTGGGACATCTCGACCCGGCGCGCCCAGGCCATGGTGTTCCTGTCGCACCGCCTGCGCATCGGCGAGCCCGACGTGGCCCACACCTTCGGCCTGTTCTGCGATACCGGCGTGCCGCTGCTGATGCAGCGCTTCCCCGATTACGCCGCCACGTTCGCCGCCGCCGCGCGCGAGGCGGCGCGTCCGTTCACCGCCCTCGAGGACGAGCGCCACAGCACCAACCACGCCGCGATCGGCTGCCTGCTGGCGCGCAACTGGGGCCTGTCGAGCGATGTCTCGTGGGCCATCCTGCACCACCAGGATTACAGCGTGCTGGAAGACAGCGCGACCGACGACGCGGTGCGCTCGCTGGTGGCGCTGTCGCTGCTGGCCGAGTGCGCGATCCAGAAATACCAGGGCCACCCCGAGTCGCTCGAATGGGACAAGGGCGGCGCCCGCGCCTGCGCCTACCTCGGCCTGTCGCCC
>DASRXO010000724.1:0-4181 GCA_035654095.1 Telluria sp. | reverse complement strand
CTGGGCGAAGCGATCGTGCTGCCGGCCGCCTTCAGCGGGTTCGCGGACGACGCCGAGAACCAGCTGATCCTCGCGAAAGCGGTGTCCGGCCAGCCGCTGCGCTACCTGGCCGGCGCCGCCTGGACCGGCAGCGGCGACTTCGCCTCGAAGGCCGACTGGAGCGCCTACGTCGCCGCCGAAGCCGCGCGCGCCCGCGCGCCGGTCACAGTCAGCTACCCTCCCGCCGCGGCCGAAGCGCCGATGGCCGACATCGTCCGCGCCGACATCGACTTCGCGGCCGCGCAGTATGGCTACCTGCTGGACCAGGTCAAGGGCAAGAGCGGCTTCCCGCGCACCGTGGAAGACGGCAAGCTGCGCATGGTCGACGTGCGCGACTGGACCGCCGGCTTCTTCGCCGGCTCGCTGTGGTATTTGTCGGAAGCGAGCGGCGACGCCAAATGGCGTAGCGCGGCCGCGGCGCAGACCGCGGCGATGGAGCCCGCGAAGCTGGACCGCAGCACGCACGATCTCGGCTTCATGCTGTACAACAGCTATGGCAACGGCCTGCGCCTGACCGGCGACGCCGCCTACCGCGCGGTGCTGCTGACGGGCGCCGATTCGCTGATCACGCGCTTCAATCCGAAGGCCGGCGTCATCCAGTCGTGGAACGTGGGGAACCGGCCCGGCTGGACCTTCCCGGTCATCATCGACAACATGATGAACCTCGAATTCCTGATGTGGGCGTCGCGCGCGAGCGGCAATCCGCGCTACCGCGAGATCGCCATCGCCCACGCCGACACCACGCTGAAGAATCACTTCCGGCCCGACGACAGCAGCTACCACGTGGTGGACTACGACCCGGCCACGGGCGCGGTGCGCGGACGCGTGACGGCGCAGGGCAAGGCCGACGAGTCGGCATGGGCGCGCGGCCAGAGCTGGGGCCTGTACGGCTACACGATGATGTACCGCGAGACGAAGAAACCCGAATACCTGGCGCAGGCCAGGAAGATCGCGGCCTTCCTGATCGGCCATCCGCGCCTGCCGGCCGACAAGGTGCCGTACTGGGATTTCGACGATCCGGCGATTCCCGACGTGCCGCGCGATGCGTCGGCGGCGGCGATCATGGCCTCGGCCCTGCTCGAGCTGCGCAACTACGTCGATGCGGACAGTGCGCAGCAGTACACCGCGATCGCCGAGCAGCAGCTGCGCAGCCTGTCGACGCCGGCCTACCTGGCGAAGGTGGGCGAGAACGGCGGCTTCCTGCTCAAGCACTCGACCGGCCACAAGCCGGCGGGCAAGGAGATCGACGTGCCGATCAACTACGCCGACTACTACTTCCTCGAAGCGCTGCTGCGCTACAAGGCCGCCGGCATGAAGTGATCGAAGCACCCCCGGCTCGGCGCTGCCACAACATGGGGTCAGGTCTGACATTCGTACATTTCACGCGCGAAATGTACGAATGTCAGACCTGACCCCAGGTTTTTGCTAAACGGCATGCGCGAGCACGATGTTTCGAATTGGAAATCAGGCGATGCGCACGACCATCAGGCCGGCGCGCAGGCCGTTGCGCACGTCGGGGTTGGGGAAGACGACCAGTTCCTCGGCGTGCTTGACGGTGTAGACCGTGGCGCCGTCGGTGGCGATCACCGCGCCGGCCGGCAGCGCCGTGAAGTTTTGCGTGCCGCGGCCGAACGACATGCGGAAGTCGTCGCTCAGCTTGATGATCTCCTGCGCCACCTTGAATACCTGCGGCTGCGCCTTGGCCGGCTGCGGCGGCGCGCCGCGTAGCAAGCGATCGAGCGCCGCTTCGACCTCGGCGAACAGGCTCAGGTCGTTCTGGCCCAACGCGCCCACCTGCCCCAGTTCGACCGTACTGCCGGCCGCGCCGTGATGCTCGGCCGAGTAGTAGCTGTAGGTGCCGGCCGATGTCGGATTCATGATGATCGCGCCGATCGCCGCCTCGCCCAGCCAGCCGGTCAGCGCCGCCTTGCCCTCGTCCGCGATCAGCTCGGGCACGATCGCGAAGGTCGGGTACAGCGACGGCCGGATCGCCGTGTGCAGGTCCAGATGCCAGCGCAGCGGCCCGGCGGTCGCGAAGAAGGCTTCGGTGGCCGCGATCATGGCGTCCGCGCGCGCCGCTTCCGCCGCACCGGCCAGCGCGCCGCGCTCGGTGCGGAACATGCGATTCAGGTCGGCGTCGATGAAGCGCTTGCCGGCCGCGATCGCATCCACGTTGCCGACGCAGACCATCAGGTCCACCGCCAGCGCCGAGGGCGTGCGCGCCAGACGGTCGATCACCTGCGCCAGCATTTCGATCGGCCCGGTCTCGTCGCCATGCACGCCGACCGACACCAGCACGCTGGCGCGCGGCGCCGTGAGGCTGGACTGGATCGTCATGATGCCCCTGGCCGGCAGCGCGACCGCGAAGCCGGCATCGGCGAAGCGCCGCGCCACCGCGCCGAAATCGGCTTCGGCCAGCGCCCGCACCGAGTCCGGTAACGAAGACGAGGCGCTCATGGCCTAAGCCGCCGCCGCGCCGGCGTTGGCGGCCTCGGACAGCGACCACACATCCAGCATCGCCTGTTCGAGATCGGCCGCCGGCGCATAACCGGACAGGCCCATGGTCCGGGTCACCAGCTTCACCGCGTCGAGCGTGTCGGCGCTGCCGTTGGCGCTGGCCAGCACCCGCATCAGCAAACGCTGCTGGGTGCGGCGCAGGGCCTGCATCGCGTAGTTGCGCAGCTGCTCCTGCGATTTGCTGTGCGGCGCCAGCTTCAGGCCGCGCTCCAGCGTGTCGATGCCGGCCTGGCCGCGCAGCGCCATCCCGACCTGCAGGAACCGGGCCAGCGACATGCCGGCCGGCCGCGAGACCGACACCGCGGCGAACAGGAAGGTCGCCACCGCCTCGATCGCATCGACCGACTTCCAGGCCTGCGCGAACGACGACGCCAAGCCCGGATACGCATCGACTTCGGCCTGCGACGGCATCAGCTGCTTGAGCATCTCGGGCTGGGCAAACAGGCGCGCCAGTTCTTCCATGCCGCCGGCGCCGCGCTGCTGGTCGGCCGGGACCGACAGCACGCCTTCGAGCACCGCCTTGAACAGCACGCGGGTGCGCGCATCGACCTTGATCGAGATCTCGCGCGGCACCTTGAGCGCGTCGGCGTCGAGCGCGGCGAAGATCGGCGCCAGGTGCAGCGCGGACCAGGCCTGGCCCCAGGCCTTGACCACTTCCGCTTCGTCGGCCTTGTGGTCGGCGGCGACGTCGCGGATCATCAGCGGACCGCAGCGGTTGATCGATTCGTTGGCCAGCACGGTCGCAAGGATGGTGTTGGCCAGCGGGTGCGCCAGCGCGCTGCGGGTCGCCACCAGTTGCGCCGGGAAGTAAGGCTTGAGCACCGACTCGGCCCATGGCAGCGCGGTCAGCGGCAGCGTCGCCATGATGCGCTTGAAGCGGTTCTTGACGTTGGCGATGACGACCGCCAGCTCCGGCGCGGTGAGGCCGATGCCGGCCGCCTTGCGGCGCTGCAGCTCGGCGTCGGTCGGCAGCTGCTCGAGTTCGCGCGACAGCGCACCTTCGGCTTCGAGGCTGGCGATCAGCGCGGCGTAGCCGTCGACCACCATCGGATCGGCCTGCGCCTGCACCTCGCGCACCAGCAAATGCGTTTGCAGGGTGTTGTCGCGCAGGACCAGCTGTTCGATATCGCTGGTCATCTCGTTGAGGATGCGGTTGCGGTCCGCTTCCGGCAGTTCGCCCGCGTTGACTTCGGTGTCGAGCCAGATCTTGACGTTGACCTCGTGGTCGGAGCAGTCCACGCCGGCCGAGTTGTCGATCGCATCGGTGAAGATGCGGCCCCCGGCCAGCGCGAATTCGATGCGGCCATTCTGGGTCGCGCCCAGGTTGCCGCCTTCGGCCACCACCTTGCAGCGCAGCTCGCTGCCGTTGACGCGGATGTTGTCGTTGGCGCGGTCCTTGACCTGCGCGTGGGTCTCGGTGCTGGCCTTGATGTAGGTGCCGATGCCGCCGTTGTAGAACAGGTCCACCGGCGCCAGCAGGATGCGGTGCATCAGTTCGTCCGGCGCCAGCGAGGTCTCGGCGATGTCGAGCGCGGCCCGCACCTGCGGCGACAGCTCGATCGAACGCGCGCTGCGCGGATAGATGCCGCCACCCTCCGAGATCAGCTTCTTGTTGTAGTCCTCCC
>DASRXO010000723.1:0-2656 GCA_035654095.1 Telluria sp. | reverse complement strand
GGCGCCGTGTCCGCGACCGTCCATCCGCTCCGCACCAAAAGCGAGCCGACGCTCGATCCCATGACGGCGCTCGTCGCCGCCGACATGAACGGCGTCAACGCCGTCATCCTCGAGCGCATGCAGAGCAAGGTGGCGCTCATTCCCGAGCTCGCCGGCCATTTGATCGCCGGCGGCGGCAAGCGGATGCGGCCGATGCTGACCCTCGCGTGCGCCAGCCTGCTCGATTATTCCGGGACCCGCCACCACAAGCTCGCCGCCGCGGTCGAGTTCATCCACACCGCGACCCTGCTGCACGACGACGTGGTCGACGAGTCCTCGATGCGGCGCGGGCGCCAGACCGCCAACGCGCTGTTCGGTAACGCGGCGTCGGTGCTGGTGGGCGACTTCCTGTATTCGCGCGCGTTCCAGATGATGGTCGGCCTGAACAATATGCGGGTCATGCAGATCCTGTCCGACGCCACCAATGTGATCGCGGAAGGCGAAGTGCTGCAGCTGCTGAACATGCACGACCCCGACGTCACGCAAGAGAGCTACCTGAAGGTGATCCGCTCCAAGACCGCCAAGCTGTTCGAAGCGGCGGCCCAGCTGGGCGCCTTGATTTCGGGCGCCAGCGACGCCCAGATCGAGGCGGCCGGCGAATACGGCCGCTCGCTGGGCACCGCCTTCCAGCTGATCGACGACGTGCTCGACTACGCGGGCGACGCCGCCGCGATCGGCAAGAACGTGGGCGACGACCTGCGCGAGGGCAAGCCGACCCTGCCGCTGATCTACCTGATGGAACACGGCACGCCGGCCCAGCGCGAGCTGGTGCGCAACTGCATCGAACAGGGCGACGAGCAGCATTTCGACGCGATCCTGGCCGCGATCACCACCAGCGGCGCGCTCGACTTCACGCGGCGCGAGGCGGAAGCGGCGGCGCGCCGTGCGGGGGCGGCGATCGCCGGCCTGCCGGACAGCGACTACAAGCAAAGCCTGCTGCAGCTTTGCAGTTTCGCGGTTGACAGGAACCACTGAGATTTGTTAACTTAGTTATCTCTTCTACCGTCGGGGTGTGGCGCAGCCTGGTAGAGCGCTGCGTTCGGGACGCAGAGGCCGGAGGTTCGGATCCTCTCACCCCGACCAAAGTTCTTCTTGGAAATCAAGAACCTAAAAAAGCCCCAGGTCACTGGGGCTTTGTCATTTCTAGCCCTTAGTGGCAAATCCCAGGTGGCGTAATGGATGTGCGCCGCCCGGGGCTGGTGAGTGGATCACCAGGCCTGCGTACTCACGCCAGGTCGAAGCGGTCCAGGTTCATCACCTTGGTCCAGGCCGCAACAAAGTCCACAACGAGCTTCCGCTGGCCGTCCGCGCTGGCATAGACCTCGGCATAGGCGCGCAGCACCGAGTTGGCGCCGAAGATCAGGTCGTTGCGGGTGCCGGTGTAGTTCACCGCGCCGCTCTTGCGATCGCGGCCTTCGAACAGCTCGGCTTCGCCGTTCACCGGCTTCCATTCAAGGCCCATGTCCAGCAGATGCACGAAGAAGTCGTTGCTGAGCACGCCCACCTTGTCGGTGAACACACCGTGCTGACTGCCATCGGCGTTGGCGCCCAGCACACGCAGTCCGCCGACCATCGCGGTCAGCTCGGGCGCGCTCAGGGTCAGCAACTGGGCCTTGTCGATCAGCAGGGCTTCGGTCGGCGCTCCGATCTTGCCCTTCATGTAGTTGCGGAATCCATCGGCCAGAGGTTCGAGCACAGAGAAGGATTCGACATCGGTCTGCGCCTGCGTGGCGTCGACCCGGCCCGGCACGAACGGGACTTCGACCGCGACACCGGCCGCCTTGGCTGCCTGCTCGATACCTACGCCTCCGGCCAGCACTATCACATCGGCCAGCGAAGCCTTGCCCGAAACCTTCTGGATCTCGACCAACTTGGGCAGGACCTGGACGGCAATCTTGTTGACTGCCCAGTCCTTCTGCGGAGCCAGGGCCAGGCGTGCGCCATTGGCGCCGCCACGCTTGTCGCCGCCGCGGAAGGTAGACGCAGAAGCCCAGGCCACCGAAACCAGCTCGCTCACCGACAGGCCCGATGCCGCGATTTTGGACTTGAGCTCGCTGATATCCGACGCCGTGGGCTTGTGGGTAGCTGCAGGCAGAGGGTCTTGCCAGATCAGGTCTTCGTTTGGCACTTCGGGACCGAGGTAGCGCGCCTTCGGGCCCATGTCGCGGTGGGTCAGCTTGTACCAGGCGCGGGCAAAAGCTTCGGCAAAGGCCTGCGGGTCGTCATGGAACCGCTTGGATATCTTGCCGAACTCTGGATCGAAGCGCAGGGTCAAATCGGTGGTCAACATGGTGGGCTTATGCAACGTGCCTTTGACATGCGCGTCCGGAATGATGTCCTCGGCATCCTTGGCAACCCACTGCTTGGCGCCAGCCGGAGAATGGGTAAGCTCCCACTCATACTTGTACAGGTTTTCGAAGAAGTTGTTGCTCCACAGGGCCGGGGTCTTGGTCCAGGTCACTTCCAGGCCGCTGGAGACCGTGTCCTTGCCGTGGCCTTGCCCGAAGTTGCTGTTCCAGCCCAAGCCCTGCGCCTCGATGCCCGCGCCTTCGGGCGCCGGCCCCTTGTGTGACTCCGGCGCGGCGCCATGCGTCTTGCCGAAGGTGTGGCCACCTGC
>DASRXO010000722.1:0-3428 GCA_035654095.1 Telluria sp. | reverse complement strand
GCTGTCGACCAGGTAGCGGTACAGCTTCTCGGAGTTCTCGAGCTGCGAGGCGATGCGCTGGTTGGCCAGTTCCAGGCGGCGCTGCTGCAGCGCGTTGGCGACGGTCTTGAGCAGCTCTTCGCGGCTGTAGGGCTTGCGCAGGTAGTCGTAGGCGCCGCGTTTCAGCGCGCCGATCGCGGCGTCGATGCCGACCTCGCCGCTCATCACGATCACGTCCGCATCGATGCCCTTCTCGTTGATGAAGTCCATGATCTCGTGGCCGCTCATGTCGGGCAGGCGCAGGTCGAGCAGCACCAGGTCGAAGCGCAGCTTGGCCAGCTGGGCCAGCGCATCGGCCCCGTTGCTGGCGGTGACCAGGTGATAGTCGCGGTCGCGCAGCAGCTCGTGGAGGGAGGACAGCAGCCGCGGTTCGTCGTCGACCAGCAGGATACGCGGCAGCAGGTGCTCGGCTTCGAGGGACGCCATGCCTGGCAGGTCCGCGCCGTTGTTCAATGCCGGAGTTACATTGGCAGTGTTCGCGTTCATTGTGGCCTTATACAGAGTCCATCACCCGCGTTTGCACGCCGGCGACCGAACTGGCGCCGCCCCGGGCGGGCAGCAAGATTTCAAATGTCGTCCCGGTCTTGCCGCTGCGGCAGGTGATCAGCCCTTGCAGCTTCTTGACCAGGCTATGCACGATCGACAGGCCGAGGCCGTGGTGCGCGCCGTCCTTGGTGCTGCGCACCGCGGAGAACAGGTTGGCCAGCACCTCGGGCGACAGGCCCGGGCCATTGTCGCCGACCACCAGCTCGAGATAGAGCTTGCGGTCGCGGTTCACATGGCCGCGGTTGACGATCTCGATATGCCCGCCCTCGGTCAGCGCTTCGATCGCGTTCTTGACCAGGTTGACCAGGATTTGCTTGAGAATGTCGGCATCGCCTTCGATCTCGGACGGCTCGTCCTGCATCTTGAGGTCGATCTGCACCGACGGCGGCACGAAGTCGGTGGCGCGGAACAGCCGCAGCACGTCTTCGGCGACGCGCGCGACGTCGGTGGCGCGCGCGACGTCGGTCGGCTGCAGGTCGGCCAGGCCGTTGATCAGTTGGCCGACGCGGTCGATCTCTTCGTTCAGGATCGACATCTCGCCGACCACCGGCTCGCGCTTGGCCAGCTTGCCGTCCAACACGCTCAGGTAGTTCTTGATGATCGACAGCGGGTTGTTCACCTCGTGCACCACGCGGCGCGAGGCTTCGCGGTATTCTTCGGCCACGTGGGCCAGCTGGCGCCGCGCGTGGCCGCGTTCGGACAGCGCGGTCTCGAGCGCGGTCGCGGCCTGCGCGCCGAACGATTGCATGAAGCGCTCGCGCTTCTGGCAGCTCGCCATCTGCCACGAGGCCACGCCGCCCACCATCACGCCGAGGCAGCGCGCGCCGGCCACCAGCGGCAGGCATACCAGGCTGTCGGTGCCGAGGATGCGAAACAGCTGCTCTTCGGCCAGCCCCAGGGCCTGCGCATCGCGCCGAACGAAGGCCAGCCGGCGTTCGAGCGCGGCGTCGGCCACCACCCCGCCCTGCGCCAGCGGGATCGTGAACTCGCCGATGCGCTGCTGCTCGGCGGTCGGCATGCCCACCAGCGCGTGGCCGGTCGGATTCTCCAGCAGGATCACGGTGTTATCGAAGTCGAACAGGATGCGCGCCGAACGCGTCATCGATTCGAGCAGGCCGCTCTCGCCCTGCTGGCGCGCGAAGCCCTGGCCCACTTCGGACACCAGCACCAGGTTGCGCACCTCGTCCTGCAGGCGCTGCTGGATCGGGTCGAGCGCGGGCGGCGGCGCGTATGCCGCCGGGGTCGGGATGTCGTCGGCGCCGGCCAGGTCGATGCCGAGATGGTCGGCCGACTTCGCGACCTGGCGCGCGGCATTGGCCATGATCGCCTCGACTTCGCGCAGCTCGAGGTTGCACAGGCCGACCGCGCCGGCCACCGCGGCGTCGTCCGGCTGGTGGGTGGCCAGCAGATGCGCGAGGCGCACGATGCGGATCAGCGGATGCGCGGTCTCGAGGCGCGCGCTCGGCTCGTGGTGGTACAGCACCGAATCGGCGAGGAAGGAATCGAGATGCCAGCGTTCGATCAGCCAGGCCCCCGCTTCCGAATGGGTGATCTGCAGCGTGCGCTGCTCGACCGCGCACAGGTCTTCGTCGTCGCGCGCGGTGAAGTTGAACGCGTATTCCTTGGGCGCGGTGGCGAGCAAGGCGAGGCGGCCGACGTTGTGCAGCAGGCCGGCCAGGTAGGCTTCTTCCACGTGGCCGTAGTCCATGCGCTTGGCCAGGTCGCGCGCGATCACCGCGGCGGTCAGCGAATTCTTCCAGAACGCGCGCAGGTCGGTGCTGCCGGAATGGGGGAAGTTATTAAAGGTCTGGAACACCGATTCGCTGATCACCAGGGTCTTGATCATGTCGGTGCCGAGCGCCACCAGCGACTGCTCGAGGCCGACCGTGCGGCTGGCGCGGTGATAGGCCGAGCTGTTGGCGACCGCCAGGACCTTGCTGGTCATGCCGGCGTCCTTGGCGATCAGCGCGGCCAACTCCGGCATGCCCAAATCGTCGGCCTGCAAGTGTTCGATCAGCTTGATGAGTATCTGCGGCATGGCCGGCAGACGGGCTATCAACAAGCGATTGCGAATATCATGGTCTGGTTGATGCATGTCTCAAGCAACGGCCGCCAATATACGAAGGTTTGGTGGCGCTCAACGGCAGAGCGGCCACGACACAGGTTCTTCAATCCCCCGAGCAGAGCGGTTTTCCGGGCGCTGTTCAGGTCTAAAAAACAAGCTATATTAGCATATATACACGAAATTTCTCAAAGGGAATAATACTTTCAGAAGAAAGTATCATGCTTACCACGTTTATGCCGCTAAGCGCGGCTGCGCGAGAGCATGCGCCGGTATTGTCGCGACGTCAACCATAAGCCCAGCGCCGCCAGCCCGAAACCCAGCTGCCCGACCGCCAGCCACAAGACCGAATGCGACAGGAAGGGCGCGATCACGCCGGCCACCAGCGCGCCCAGCAGGGTCACCGCAAACGACTGGCAGGACGCGACCGTGCCGCGGATGTGCGGGAACAGGTCGAGCGTGAGCAGGGTCGCGCCGGGCGCCACGATCGACATGCCGAAGGTGTAGAAGAACATCGGCGCCACCGACCATGGCAGGGCCGGCGGGAAGAAGAAGTGGTAGGCGACATTGGCGGCGGCGGCGCTGATCAGGAAGCAGAAGCCGATCCCGATCTGGCGCGCGAACGACATGCGCCCGGCGATCCGGTTGGCCGCCAGCGCGCCGAGGAAGATGCCCGACACGGTAGGCGCGAACAGCCACGCGAACTGGTCGGGCCCGAGGTGCAGGTGCTGCGGCAGCATGACCGGGGCCGCGGTGATGATCACGAACAGGCCGGCGAAAT
>DASRXO010000721.1:0-2273 GCA_035654095.1 Telluria sp. | reverse complement strand
CCTGGTACGAGGCCTGCATGCCGGCCAGGTCGCGGTCGAAGGAATAGGCGTCCTTCATGGTGAACTCGCGGCCGCGCATCAGGCCGAAGCGCGGACGGCGCTCGTCGCGGAACTTGGTCTGGATGTGGTAAAAATTCAAGGGCAGCTGGCGGTAGGACTTGATTTCGGTACGCACCACGTCGGTGATCACTTCCTCGGAGGTCGGCTGGATCGCGTAGTCGCGGCCGTGACGGTCTTTCACGCGCAGCAGTTCAGGGCCCATCTTGTCCCAGCGGCCGGTTTCCTGCCACAGTTCGGCCGGCTGCACGAGCGGCATCAAGAGCTCGATCCCGCCCGCCTTGTTCATCTCCTCGCGAATGATCGCCTCCACTTTGCGGATCACGCGCAGGCCGGTCGGCATATAGGTGTAAATGCCGGAACCGAGGCGTTTGATCATCCCGGCCCGCATCATCAGCTGGTGGCTGACGATTTCGGCGTCCGAAGGCGCTTCTTTAAGAGTTGAAATAAAAAATCGGGAAGCACGCATATCGATGAATTCTTTTTAAAAAGAGAGGGTTATAATCGACCTAATTTTAAAGGATTAGCTGGCTGATGCGTCCAATCTTTGTACAAATGGGTCCATTTCATGCGGTTCCCGCCGTTTTCGCCTGCCGAAAACTCGGCGGGGCGGGGCACGCCCCGCGGATTTGTGGGTAAAAATGTAAGGACGCGGGCGCTGGCAGAAAGTATCGAGGTATGCTTATGCTCGATCGTGAAGGGTTCCGGCCCAACGTCGGCATCATCCTGCTCAACGCCCATAACGAGGTGTGGTGGGGAAAGCGGGTGCGCGAGCACTCGTGGCAATTCCCGCAAGGGGGTATCAAATACGGCGAAACGCCGGAACAGGCGATGTACCGCGAACTCGAAGAGGAAATCGGCCTGCGCCAGGAGCACGTCAAGATCGTGGGCCGCACCCGCGACTGGCTGCGCTACGAGGTGCCGGACCATTTCATCAAGCGCGAGATCCGCGGGCATTACCGCGGCCAGAAGCAGATCTGGTTTTTGCTGCGCATGTGCGCGCGCGACAACGACGTCAACCTGCGCCTGACCGACCATCCGGAGTTCGACGCCTGGCGCTGGCATGACTACTGGGTGCCGCTGGACGTGGTCATCGAGTTCAAGCGCGACGTCTACCAACGCGCCTTGCAGGAGCTGTCGCGCTTCCTGACCTCGCCGGCCAACGGCGCGCAGACGCAGGAACGGCGCCATGCGGCGCGCTACCTGCGCCAGCCGCATACGCCGCGCGCGGCCGCGACGGCGGCGGTCGCGGTGGAGATGCCGTGCGGGCCCGGTCCGCAACTGGTGCTGGCGCCCGATAAAGAATAAAAAGCGATGTACTTACGCATCGCTTTTTTTCTTATATATATTGCCTAATTTGCAGTATTTGCGCGCTACAATTGGCACCTTTCTATTTTGCAAGGTGCGCCATGCAGTTCTTGCCTCCTCGCTGCCTGCGACTGTTGCCGCTGCTGTGCGGCCTCGCTGCGCCGGCGTTCGCCGAAGCGCCTGCAGCTTGCCGCTACGTGCCGTTCGCCACCCTGCCGATCCGCGCGTTCGGCAACGGGCAGCTTACCGTGGACGGCGCCATCGACGGCAAGCCCGCCATCCTGTGGCTCAGCCTTGGCAATATCGACAGCAAGCTGATGTTCCCCGCCGTCGGGAAATATGGCCTGCGCATGGACAACACCGGCAAGTACATCTTCGGCATTGGCGGTGCGTCGGTTAAATATGCGGCAATCGTCGACGACTTTTCGGTCGGGCCGGCGCACAGCGGCAGAGTGGCGACGCCGGTGGTCGGCACTACCGCGATGGCGCCCACCTTCGACGCCATCGCGGGCTCCGATTTCCTGTTGCAGGCCGACCTGGAAATCTCGCTGGCCGATAAGGAACTGCGCTTCTTCCAACCAAGCGATTGCAAGGACACCTTCCTCGCCTACTGGGACAAGGAGGCGATGGAAATCCCGTTCGGCGGCACCGTCGGCAAAAAAAGCACCAATCCGCATTTCATCGTCGAATTGAATGGCGTGAAAATGGAAGCCGTCATCGCCACCGCCATGCCGCGCACCACGGTCAGCCGCAAGGCCGCGGAACGCGCCGGCATCGCGGTCGGCGCGCCCGGTGTGGTGAAGGCGCCCAAGGCGACCGGTATCGGCGCCGAGAAGGTCGAACGCTGGACCGCCGAATTCGCCAGCCTCGCGATCGGCAGCGAGACCATCCAGAACGCTACGCTCGAC
>DASRXO010000720.1:0-7866 GCA_035654095.1 Telluria sp. | reverse complement strand
CCACGCCGCAGCGTTCGAGGCGCGCGTAGACACGATCTTGCCGACCTTGGCCACGAAAGTCGACCTGGCGGACTTACGCACCGAATTCAGGGAAGATTTATCGAAGCTGCGCATCGAGTTTAAGGAAGCGTGCGCCGCCATCCTGACTGAAATGGGGAAATTCCGCGAGGCGCAGAACAAAGCACTGCAAAAGGTGCTCATGTGGGTAATAGCCACCATTATTGCGCTGTTCCTGGCCGTTGCAGGCGTCATGTTTGGAATGGCGAATCTCGTAACGGCCGTCGCGCGGCCCACAACGGCCCATGTCGCGCCGCCGGCGGCGACAAGTCTACCCAAAGCAAGAACATCAAAAACGCACTTGAACTTGCACGCGAACTCTAGGAGTCAATCATGGTACTGAAACTCAACAAATGGGATAGCGCGCAACGCCTTCAAACCCCGGAGGACGTCGCTATGTACTTCGACGCCTGCCTGGAAGAGGCTGGTGACGATGCGGCTTTTATCGCCAAAGCGCTTGAAAACATTGCGCGTGCTCGCGGCATGACGCAACTTGTCGCTGACACCGGGTTGGGGCGCGAAAGCCTTCCGGTCCGCCAGGGGCATGAACTTCCTGTCCAACCTTGCCTTCCGTCGAACAGCGATTTCTGGATCGATGCGATTGTCTCGCAGTATCCATTCGGTAGGTAAGCGCGCGGGAAGAAATCAACAGGTTCCCTCGTTTTCGCTGATCTCGGTAGCGACAATCGCGCCTCGCTGTGCGGATGCTTGACGGTCACCTCTTGGTCGGTCGCGTAGACGATGCGCCGGAAGTTGCTCGCCATCTTCGCGATGATTCAAAAAACCGGAACATGGAACCTGGTTCAGAATGTTCACGATAATGGACTGTGTTGGATTAACGATTGGTCCCTCCGACAAGAATCGAACTTGTATCCCACGCTTAGGAGGCATGTGCACTATCCATTGTGCTACGGAGAGGACGCTTGAATCGACCGCAATTATAGCCGACGATCCGGACCGAATCGGGACTGGCGGCCCGCCAGTCGGTACAATGCGTCTTTCTTTCATATTTTCCGGCCCCGTTTTGCGTCCGGCCGGACACTCTCTCATCACTATGGCTGTCATCTCCCTCTCGTCGGCGCAACTCGCGTTCGGCCACGTCGCGCTGCTCGATCACGCGGAATTTTCACTGGAAACCACGGAGCGCGTCGGCCTGATCGGCCGTAACGGCACCGGCAAGTCCTCGCTGCTGAAGGTCATCTCGGGCCGCTTCAAGCTCGACGACGGCCTGCTGGTCATGCAGCAAGGCCTGAAGATCGCCTACGTCGAGCAGGAGCCGACCTTCGACCCGGCGATGTCGGTGTTCGACGCGGTCGCCGCCGGCATGGGCGAGCAGCAAGCCATGCTGGCCGAGTACGAGGCGCTCACCGGCCAGTTCGGCCAGGGCGACGACGAGGCGCTGATGGACCGCATGCACGAGCTGCAAGTCAAGCTCGACGCGACCGACGGCTGGAGCCTGGTCAACAAGGTCGACACCACCCTCGACCGCCTGAACCTGAGCAAGGATGCGCTGATGGGCACGCTGTCGGGCGGGATGCAGAAGCGCGTCGCGCTGGCGGTCGCGCTGGTGTCGGCGCCCGACGTGCTGCTGCTCGACGAGCCGACCAACCACCTCGACTTCAAGTCCATCATGTGGCTCGAAGGCCTGCTGCGCGACTTCAAGGGCTCGGTGCTGTTCATCACCCACGACCGCTCCTTCCTCGACAATGTGGCGACCCGCATCGTCGAACTGGACCGCGGCAAGCTGCTGTCCTATCCCGGCAACTTCAGCGCCTACCAGACCCGCAAGAGCGAACAGCTGGAGATCGAGGAAGTCGAGGCCGCCAAGTTCGACAAATTCCTGGCGCAGGAAGAGGTCTGGATCCGCAAGGGCGTCAAGGCGCGCCGGGTGCGCGACGAGGGCCGCGTGCGCCGGCTCGAAGCGCTGCGCCTGCAACGCGCCGCGCGCCGCGAGCAGCAGGGCCAGGTCAAGCTCGAAGTGTCCTCGGGCGAGCGCTCGGGCAAGATCGTGGCCGAGCTCGAGAACGTGTCCAAGAGCTACGGCGAGAAAGTCATCGTCAAGGATTTCAGCGGCACGATCTTGCGCGGCGATAAGGTCGGCCTGATCGGGGCGAACGGCGCCGGCAAGACCACCTTGCTGAAAATGATACTCGGCGAAGAGGCGGCCGACAGCGGCACCGTGCGTCTCGGCACCAAATTGCAGGTTGCCTACTTCGACCAGATGCGCGCCCAGCTCGACGAGGAAGCCAGCCTGATGGACACCATCGCGCCCGGCAGCGACTGGGTCGAGATCAACGGCGCGCGCAAGCACGTGATGACCTACCTGAACGACTTCCTGTTCGCGCCCGAGCGCGCGCGTTCGCCGGTCAAATCGCTGTCCGGCGGCGAGCGCAACCGGCTGCTGCTGGCGCGCCTGTTCGCCAAGCCGGCCAACTGTCTGGTGCTCGACGAGCCGACCAACGACCTCGACATCGATACCCTCGAGCTGCTCGAGGAGTTGCTGGAAGACTACACCGGCACCGCGTTCCTGGTCAGCCACGACCGCACCTTCCTCGACAACGTGGTGACCCAGGTCATCGTTGCCGAGGGGGAAGGAATGTGGCGTGAATACGTCGGCGGCTACACCGACTGGGAGCGGGTCAAGGCCCAGGCGCCGGCGGCGGTGGCCAAGCCGGCGGCGAAAAGCGCCGTTGTGTCATCTACCGCACAGAACAATTCAGCCAAGAAGATAAAGTTGAGTTACAAGGAACAGCGCGAGCTGGAGGAATTGCCTCTGCTCATCGCGAGCCTCGAAGACGAGCAGTCGGCGATCACCGCACAACTGAATGCGCCCGACTTTTATAAGACGAACCCGGCCGACGCGAAGCGCATCAACGTGCGCTTCGCCGAGATCGAGGACTTGCTGCTCGGCGCACTCGAGAAATGGGAGCAGATCGAAGCCCGCTCGAAGGGAGGCGCCGACTAGCGCAACAAGAAAAAGGCGTCCAGCCTGAAAATGGAGAGTCATGACCGAGCACGACAAACAGGGCATGGGCTCGTCCGCCACCGCCGCGGTGGCCAGCGACAGTCCCATGTTCAACCGCGCCGCCTGGGCGCGCATCCTGCCCTTCCTGACTTACCTGGTGTTCATCGTGGCGGGCGACATGCTCGAGCGGCTGGGTTACAGCGCTGCCGGGCTGCGCTGGCTGTACGGTGTGAAAATCGCCGCTGTCCTGCTGGTGCTGGCGTTCTGCTGGCGCCATTACACCGACCTGCGGCAAGGCATCACGCCGCGCGCCGCGCTGCTCGCCGCCGTGGTGGGCAGCCTTGTGTTCGCGCTGTGGATCGGCCTGAGCGCGGGCTGGATGGTGGTCGGTTCCCCCGCCGGTTTCGATCCCACGACCAACGGCCGCCTCGACTGGCCGATGGTGCTCACGCGCATCGCCGGCGCCGCGCTGGTCGTGCCGCTCATGGAAGAATTGTTTTGGCGTTCCTTCCTGCTGCGCTGGATTGGCGCGGCCGATTTCGAATCGATTGATCCATCTCAAATCCGCTTCAAGAGTGTGTTGATTACGGCGCTGCTGTTTGGCGTCGAACACAATCAATGGCTGGCAGGAATCGTCGCCGGCCTTGCCTATAGTGCCTTGTATATGCGCCACCGCACGATCTGGTCGCCCATCCTGGCCCATGCTGTTACGAATGGTTTATTGGCGGCATGGGTTGTGGCCACCAGTAACTGGACGTATTGGTAATGGGCACCCGTCCCGTGAATCGACACCTTCCAACTATGAAAACCATGCTGCCACCCCTGAGACATTCCCGCGTCAGCACGCTGGCCCTCTTGATCGGGGCCCTGTTCGGCCTGCCGGTACAGGCCGGCCCCAACGATGGGCTGCAGGTGTACGGCGCCCTCGGCTACGGCCACGACGACAATCTATTGCGGGTGCCCGAAGGCCAGCCGGCCTTCGACAACACGCTGGGCGATTCCTGGCACACCACCGAGGGCGGGCTGTTGTTCGATCACATGTACAGCCGGCAAAGGATCAACGGCTACGCCAAGCTGTCGAAGGTCACGTTCGACCATTTCACCCAGCTCGATTACGACGGCAAGGACTTGCTGGCCAACTGGAACTGGCAGCTCGGCAATCACCTCGAAGGCACGGCCGGCGCCAGCTATGCGCAGGTGCTGGCGCCATACACCGATTTCGCCAGCAATCAACGCAACCTGCGCCAGGAGCGCCGCCAATGGTTCGACGGCGCCTGGCGCTTCCACCCGAGCTGGCAGCTGCGCACGGCGGCCTCGAGCGACAAGTTCACCTACGAGCTGTTGAGCCAGCAATACAACAACCGCACCGAGGACGCGGCCGAAGTCGGCGTCGATTACCTCGCGGCCAGCGGCAGCACGGTGGGCCTGGTGGCGCGCAAGCTCAAGGGCAAGTACCCGAACCGGCGTCCGGTCGGCCAGTTCCTGGTCGACGACACCTACGACCAGGACGAACTCAAGGCCAAGGTCAACTGGATGGCCAGCGGCAGCACCAATATCCAGCTGCTGGGCGGCTGGGTCAGGCGTTCGCAGCTGTCGCTGGGCGAGGGCAGTACCAGCGGCGTCAACGGCCGGCTCAGCGCGACCTACACGCCGCGCGGCAAGATGAGCTACAACGCGGCCCTGTATCGCGACTTCGCGCCACTTGAAAGCACCATCGTCAGCTATACACTGAACAAAGGCGCCAGTGTGGGCGCGGTGTACGACGCGACCGCCAAGATCCAGGTCGACGGCACCGCGGTCTACGAAAAGCGCAATTACAACGCACGCCTGGCCCTGAGCACCCCGGCCGATCTCAGCGACGCGATCCGCTCGGCGACCTTGCGCGCGACGTATGCGCCCTTGCGCAACGTCAAGCTGAGCCTGGCCTATGCCTACCAGGCACGTAGCGGATCGATCGTATTGGGCACCGGCCGGTTCAAGTCGAACAGCATCGTGTTCAATGCGAGCGCGCAGTTCTAAAGGTCAACATGACGGTCAACGACATCCCGGTCATTTCGTTTTTCCAGCGGGTGCTCGATCCGCTGATCATCATGGGGACGCTGTACCTGGCCTCGCTGCTGTTCCACGAGCCGTTTTCCGGCTATTCGCTGGTGCTGATGATCCTCGCCTTCTTCATTTCGTCGTCGGTGTACCAGCACATCGATCCCTACCGCACCTGGCGCAGCGGGCGCATGCTGGCGTACGCGCGCGACACCGTGTTCGGCTGGTGCATCACGATCGCGGTGCTGCTGTTTCTCGGCTCGGCCAGCGGGCTGGCCTACTACTACGACCAGCGCGTGTTGTTGTCGTGGTTCATCGCCACCCCGGTGACCCTGCTGGTGAGCCACATCGCGGTGCGGCGCGCGGCCGGCCGGCCGGACAAGGACAGCGAGGTGCGCTCGGTGGTGGTGATCGGCGCCAACGCGGTCGGCATCAAGTTCGCCGGCATCTGCGACAAGCATCCGAATCTGTTCATGCACATGCACGGCTTCTTCGACGACCGCGTCGACGACCGCCATCCGCCCAATCTGCGCCATCCGATGCTGGGCAAGATGAGCGATATCGCGGCCTATGTGCGGGCGCAGAACATCAAGATGATTTTCATCAGCCAGCCGATCTCGGCCCAGCCGCGCATCCGCAAGCTGCTCGACGAGTTGCAGGACACCACGGCCTCGGTCTACTTCCTGCCCGACATCTACATCTTCGACCTGATGCAGGCGCGCTTCGACAACGTCGGCGGGATGCCGGTGATCGCGATCCAGGAAACCCCGTTCATGGGCCTGAACAGCATGATCAAGCGCAGCAGCGACATCGTGTTCGGGCTGGCGATCCTGCTGATGCTGGTGCCGCTGATGATCGCGATCGCGGTCGCGGTGCGCGCCACCTCGCCCGGGCCGGTGATCTTCCGCCAGCGCCGCTACGGCCTGTACGGCGAGGAGATCATCGTCTACAAATTCCGCTCGATGACGGTGACCGACGACGGCAAGACCATCGTCCAGGCCAGCAAGAACGACCAGCGGGTGACGTCGATCGGCGCCTTCCTGCGCCGCAGCTCGCTCGATGAATTGCCGCAGTTCGTCAACGTCTTGCAGGGACGCATGAGCATCGTCGGCCCGCGCCCGCATGCGGTCGCGCACAACGAGCAGTACCGCAAGTTGATCAAGGGATACATGCTGCGCCACAAGGTCAAGCCGGGCATCACCGGCTGGGCCCAGGTCAACGGCCTGCGCGGCGAAACGCAAACGCTCGACAAGATGGAAGCCCGGATCCAGTACGACCTCGACTACCTGCGCAACTGGTCGCTGTGGCTGGACCTGTGGATCATCTTGAAGACCGTGAAGGTGGTGTTGACGCGCGAAAACGCGCATTGACTTAAGACGGACTTAAGCACCCCGCGCACGGTTGAAACCGGCTTTGCGCAGTGCTCATCGGGGCGTACTATTTTATTGAGTTTGCAATACCTCAGCCGGCCGTGCCGGCTCTTTCAGGAAAACCAGCATCATGAAAAAAGCACTGATAACGGGCGTGACCGGCCAGGACGGTTCCTATCTCGCCGAGTTCCTGCTCGCCAAGGGCTACGAGGTGCACGGCATCAAGCGCCGCGCCTCGCTGTTCAACACCGAGCGGATCGACCATATCTACCAGGACCCGCACGCGCCGAGTCCGAATTTCTTTCTCCATTACGGCGACCTCAGCGACACGTCGAACCTGACCCGCATCCTGCAGCAGGTCCAGCCCGACGAGGTCTACAACCTGGGCGCGATGAGCCATGTCGCGGTGTCGTTCGAGGCGCCCGAATACACGGCCGACGTGGACGGCATTGGCACCCTGCGCCTGCTGGAGGCGATCCGCTTCCTCGGCATGGAAAAGCACACGCGCTTCTACCAGGCCTCGACCTCCGAGCTGTACGGCCTGGTGCAGGAAACCCCGCAGCGCGAGAGCACGCCGTTCTATCCGCGCAGTCCGTATGCGGTGGCCAAGCTGTACGCCTACTGGATCACGGTCAATTACCGCGAAGCGTATGGCATGTATGCCTGCAACGGCATCCTGTTCAACCACGAGTCGCCGCGCCGCGGCGAGACCTTCGTCACGCGCAAGATCACGCGCGCGCTGGCGAATATTTCGCAGGGGCTCGAGCAGCAACTCTTCCTCGGCAATATGGACGCCCTGCGCGACTGGGGCCATGCGCGCGACTACGTCGAAATGCAATGGCTGATGCTGCAGCAAGACCAACCCGAAGACTATGTGATCGCCACCGGCCGCCAGTATTCGGTGCGCCATTTCGTCGAGGTCGCGGCGCGCGAGCTGGGCATGGACATCGCGTGGGAGGGGAGCGGTGTCAAGGAACGCGGCTATGTTTCTTCTATTATCGGAGAGAAAGCTGGCGGTGTGAAAGTCGGGCAGGAGATCGTCGCGGTCGATCCCCAGTACTTCCGCCCGACCGAGGTCGAGACCCTGCTGGGCGATCCGGCCAAGGCGCGCACCCGGCTCGGCTGGGTGCCGCAGACCAGCTTCGAGGCCATGGTGCGCGAAATGGTCGCCCACGACCTCGATACGGCGCGCCGCCACAAATTGCTCAAGTCGCACGGCTACCACGTGGCCATTTCCCTGGAGTGAAGCCTTGAATACCTCACAGCCCCGCATTTTCGTCGCCGGCCACCGCGGCCTGGTCGGCTCCGCCATCGTCCGCGTCCTGCACCGCCAGGGCCTGACGAATATCGTCACGCGCAGCCATGCCGAACTGGAACTGACCGACCAGGCCCAGGTGCGCCATTTCTTCGCCACCGAGAAGATCGACCAGGTCT
>DASRXO010000719.1:0-3251 GCA_035654095.1 Telluria sp. | reverse complement strand
AGATGATCTCCGCCGGCCGCTGGCGCGCGATCGCCAGCGCCGCGGCGGTCTTGCCCGACGCCGTAGGTCCCATGATCGCGACCGCCAAAGGCTTCACGATGCGGCGCCTCCGCGCAGCGCGCGGACCGATACGAAGATGCCGGCGCCCAGCGCGCAGGAGATCAGCGCCAGCGGGTACAGCGTGCCGTCGAAGCTGGCGCCGACCACGGTGCCGACGCCGAACGCGACCAGCATCGTCAAGGCGCCCATCAAGCCGGCGGCGGTGCCGGCCTGGCGCGGGAATGGCGTGACCGAACCCGATTGCGAGACCGGGAAGTTGATGCCGTGCGCGCTCATCGTCAGGAACATCGCGCACACCACCAGCGCCCAGTGCGACAGCCCGAGCGCGACGCCCGCGAGGAACAGCGCGCCCGCCGCCAGCGAGCCCGCGCTGCCGATGCGCAGCGTGGTGGCGCTGCCGAAGCGCGGCAGCAGGCGGCGGCACACGATGGTGCCGCTCATGTAGCCCGACACGCCGGTCGCGTAGCAGTAGCCGAACCACTCGGTCGGCACGTGCAGCGTGCGGATCAGCACCAGCGACGAGCCGGAGATGAAGGCGAACAGCGAGCCATACGACAGCGCGCCGGGCAGCGCATGCGCCCAGAATTCGCCGGAGCCGAGCACCAGCCGGTAGTTGGCGATCAGTCCGCGCAGCTCGGTCGCGCGCGGGTTCTTGTGCACATTGGTCTCTGGCAGGCGCAGGATCACCACGCCCAGCGCCGCGCTGGACACGATCGCCAACACCACGAAGGCCGCACGCCAGCCGAACGCCACCTGCAGGTAGGAGCCGAGGATAGGCCCGCACAGCGGCGCCAGCGACAGCCAGGTGCTGGCGCGCGCGATCACGCGGGCGCTGTCGGCCGGCGCGTAGGCGTCGCGCACGATGGCGCGTGCGATGATGATCGCCGAGCAGCAGCCCAGCGACTGCAGGAAGCGCGCCACGATCAGCAGTTCGATATCAGGCGCGATCGCGCACAGCAGACTGGCACAGAGATACAGCGAGAGGCCGGCCAGCAGCACCGGCCGGCGGCCGTAGCGGTCCGACAGCGGCCCGATCACCAGTTGCGCGCCGCCGAAGCCGAGCACGAACATCGACAGCGTCAGCTGCACGGTCGATGCCGGCACGCCGAAGGCGCTGGCGAGGCCGGGCAAGGAGGCCAGGTACAGGTCGGTCGACAGCGGCTGCAGCATGAGGAAGCCGATAATCAGCAGCAGGATCGGGGCCTGCGCGTAATCCGACAGCGGATGGATCGCGTCGCTCGGCCGCGCCATCATTGACCGCGCAAAAACAGTTTGTCGAGTGAGGAGATGTCGAGCTGGACCCAGGTCGGCCGGCCGTGGTTGCATTGGTCGGCGCGCTCGGTGCTCTCCATCTGGCGCAGCAGGGCGTTCATCTCGGGCACGGTCAGGATGCGGTTGGCGCGCACCGCGGTGTGGCAGGCGAGGGTGCCGAGCAGCTCGTTGCGGCGCTCGATCAGCACGCGCGAGCCGCCGTATTCGCGCACGTCGCGCAACACGTCGCGCGCCAGCGTTTGCGCGTCGGCGTTCTTCAGCAGGGTCGGCACCGAGCGCACCGCCAGCGTGGTCGGCGACAGCGCGGCGATGTCGAAGCCGAGCGCCTGGAGCGTGTCCTGGTGCTCCTGCGCGGTGCCGACTTCCACCGCGTCGGCGAAGAAGGTGACCGGGATCAGCAGCGCCTGCACCTGCATGTCCTGGCCGTCGACCTGGGCATCGAGCGCGGTCTTCAGCTGCTCGTACAGGATGCGTTCGTGCGCGGCGTGCATGTCGACCAGCACCAGGCCCTTGGTATTTTGCGCGAGGATGTAGATGCCGTGCAGCTGCGCCAGCGCGAAGCCGAGCGGGTACTCCTCGTTCGACATCGCCGGCGCGATGTAGGGCGTGACCGGAGCGCCGGCCGGCGCCTCGCTGGACGCGAACAGCGCGCCGTAACTGTCCATGCGCTGCGCCACGCCGGGGCCGTCGTAGCGGCTGCCGGGCGCGAACGGCGAGGGCGAGAAGGTCGGCGCCAGCTGCGTGCCGAAGCTGGTCTGTTCGTGCTCGCGCGGGCGCCACGGCGCGCCGCCCACGCCGGCCGCCGCTTGCGGCGCCGGCACGCTGCCGAACGCGGTGGCCGAGGTCTGCGCCAGCGCGCGCTGCACCGCATGGAACACGAACTGGTGCACCGCGCGGCTGTCGCGGAAGCGCACCTCGATCTTGGACGGATGGACGTTGACGTCGACCAGCGCCGGGTCGAGGTCGAGCGCCAGCACGTAGGACGGGAAGCGGTCGCCGTGCAGCACGTCCTGGTAGGCGGCGCGCACCGCGTGCACCAGCAGCTTGTCGCGCACGTAGCGGCCGTTCACGTAGAAGAACTGGCCGTCGGCGCGCGCCTTGGAAGCGGTCGGCAGGCCGGCGAAACCGTGCAGGCGCAGCGGGCCGGCGCTTTCGTCGATCGGTAAGCGCGCGTCGGCGAACTCGCTGCCGAGGATGTGGGCGCTGCGCTTGGCCATCTCGCTCACGTTCCAGTGGTCGATGGTGCGGCCGTTGTGCGAGAGGCTGAACGACACGTCGGGCCGCGCCAGCGCGATGCGGCGCACGACTTCGGCGCAGTGGCCGTATTCGGTCTGCTCCGACTTCAGGAATTTGCGCCGCGCCGGGGTGTTGAAGTACAGGTCCTGCACGTCGATCGTGGTGCCGTGCGCGCCGGACGAGGGTCCGACCGTGCCGAGATGCGAGCCGACGATCTCCCAGGCGTGCGGGGCGTCGGCGGTGCGCGAGGTGACGCTGACCGAGGCGACCGCGGCGATCGAGGCCAGCGCCTCGCCGCGAAAGCCGAGGGTGGCGACGTTTTCGAGGTCGGTGAGCGAGGCGATCTTCGAGGTGGCGTGGCGCGCGAGGGCCAGCGGCAGCTGGTCGGCGGCGATGCCGCGGCCGTTGTCGGTGATCGCGATGCGCTTCACGCCGCCTTCTTCCAGCCGCACGGTGATCTGGGTGGCGCCGGCGTCGAGCGCGTTTTCGAGCAGTTCCTTGACCACGGCGGACGGCCGCTCGACCACCTCGCCGGCGGCGATTTGCGAGATGAGCTGGTCGGGCAGGGGCTGGATCGGGCGATGGGGCGAAAGGGGGGCGTTCATGCTGGGATTATAGCGGCAGTGCGGTTCGTCGTTTGAAAAGCGGGGTCAGAGTAATTTTCGCCATGACCCCGGCGAAAA
>DASRXO010000718.1:0-3066 GCA_035654095.1 Telluria sp. | reverse complement strand
TCGCGACCTGGATCAGGCTGACCGGGGTCTTGGTGCCGAGGTAGGGCGCCAGGTCGTCGGTCGCGTTCGAGAAGCCGCGGCCGCTGCCTTCCGAGTAGTAGCAGATCGAGTCGGGCGCCAGCACCACCGGCGCGGCCTGGCTGGCCGAATACAGGATCAGGCTCTCGTTCAGGTTGTACAAGTAGTAGGTGGCGCTGCTGGGCATGCCGGCCGGCGCATTGTCGAGCCGCACGATGCCGGTGTCGAAGCCGCCGCCCGTGGTCTGGCTGACATTGGTGATGTAGAAATTGGTGGCGATCGTGGTGGCGCCGCGCCCGGTGATGCCCTGGATCGCCGCGCTCACCTGGGCGGTGCTGCGCGGGCCGCCGTCGACCAGGTATTGGCCCAGTTGCCAGGCCTGGCTCAGGGTGCCCGGGATGTAGTTGCCGGTCAGGGCGTACTGGTTCGAGTCGAGCGTGGGCCAGGCCGCGAGGCCGGCGAGGCTGCCGAAGTCGGCCGACACCACGCCGCGCGCCAGCGCCTCGGCCTGGGCGGTGGTCGCCACGTTGAGCACCGCGCTCTGGGCCTGGGACGGGTCGGTCTGCTGGTTGCCGAGGATGCAGGGGCTGACGCCCAGCGTGGCCGCCGCGCTGTAGGTGGTGTTGACCAGCTCGGGCACCGCGCGCCCGCAGCCGTCGCCGTCGACTACGTACAGCAACTGGTCCATGGTGCCGGCGATCAGCGGGATCAGCGAATTCAGGGCGCCCACTTCGACCGGGATCACGCAGGTGAACGGGCCGCCGATCGCGTTCTGCATCGCCAGCATGCTGTTGTAGATCGCGCCTTGCACGTCCTGCAGGGTCAGCGACTGGCCCTTGTCGGGCGAACCCATCAGCGCCAGCACGCAGCCGCGGGTGGCGCCGTCGTAGGCCTTGACCGGGACCGGCGCGAACTGGGTCTGCGCCAGTTGCGCCAGCACCGCCTGGGCATCGGCGTAACTGCCGCCCCCGCCGCTGCCGAGCACGGCCGCACCGGCGGCCACGTAGATGAAATCGCTAATGCCAAAAGCTGCGGGTGCGTCTTGCGCTTGCATGCTCATTGCTTCTCCCTGGTCGGCGGTGAATGATGGTGGGCTGGCGGGTGTACCGGCGGTACAACGCCAACGCGATGTTTACCTTGTGGATCGTTCTTGTTGTTAATATTTGATATTTCGCCAATTAGGCGTCTTTGTCAATCTCCGATGGTTGGCGGCGGGCGGTCACTTCAACGGGAGCAGGGCATGGCAGAGCGTCGACGACCAGGGCGCAAGCAGGGCGGGACGGCGGCGCTGGCGCTGGCGCTGGGCGCCACGCTGGGCGTGGCCCGGGCCCAGGCGCCGCTGGACGAGGGCCTCGACACGGTGGTCATCACCGCCCAATACCGGCCGCAGCGGGTGCAGGACGTGCCGATGGCGGTCACCGTGTTTTCGGCCGCCCGCATCGAGGAGGCCGGCATCCGCAGTCCGCAGGAAGTGGCCGACCTCACGCCGAACCTGGCCTTCGACCAGTCTTACACGCACCGCAACTCGTTCCTGACCATCCGCGGCGTGTCGCAAGTGAACAACGCCGATGCGCCGGTCACTGTCGTGATCGACGGCGTGCCGCAGAATAACCAGAAGCAGCTGAAGATGGCGCTGTTCGACCTCGAACGCATCGAGGTGCTGAAGGGGCCGCAAGGCGCGCTGTATGGCCGCAACGCGCTGGGCGGCGCGATCAACATCGAAACCCGCCAGCCGACCCGCAACCAGGAAGGCTACGCCGAGGCCACCCTGGCCGAGGACAATGCGCGCGCCGTCACCGCCGGCTGGAACGCGGCCAGCGCCGACGGCCGCGCCAGCCTGCGCATCGCCGCGCACAGCGAGCGCAGCGATGGCGAGATCGCCAATCGCTACAGCGGCCGGCGCGCCGACGGCGTCGACTACGACGACACGCTGCGCGTGCGCGCCGCCTTCCAGCCCGCGCCCGGCGTGCGGCTCGACCTGGTCGCCGTGGCCAACCGCTTCGACGCCGCCGCGGCCTGGGACAGCCTGCTGCGCAACGCCAATCCGAATGTGATCGTCGACCCGGCCGCCAATCTGATCGGCAAGTCCGACGGCGCCAGCCGCGACGCCAGCTTCAAGGCCGAGATCGATACCGCGCTCGGCACCCTGACCGCGATCAGCGCCTACAGCGGCCTGCGCGAACGCAATCGCGGCGACCTCGACTTCAGCAACCCGGGCGACCCGCAAGGCGGCTTGCTGGGCGCGCTGCCGTTCCAGGTCGGCCAGGGCCAGGATTTGCAGGTCCACATGCTGAGCCAGGAGTTGCGTCTGACTTCGCCAAGCGGCGTGCCGCTGCGCTGGATCGCCGGCGTCTATTACCTGAAGACCCGGCGCGATCTCGACACCCGCGCCTTCGTCGACACCGACGGCAGCCTGAACCAGTGGGACGATCTGGCGAAACTGATCGTGCACCGGGCCGAGGCCAACGACAACCGCGCCTATGCCGGCTTCGGCCAGTTCGATCTCGACCTGGGCGCGCGCACCACGCTGTCGGGCGCGCTGCGCTTCGACCGCGACGAGCGCCGCCAGCTCGACCTGCTCGGCGGCGAGCGGCGCGCGCTACGCTTCGACGCCTGGCAGCCGAAAGTGGTCCTCAGCCAGCGCCTGGACCGCACGCACATGCTGTATCTGAGCTACGGCAATGGCTTCCGTTCGGGCGGCTTCAACGCGCCCGGCCTGCCCGACTTCGGCGCCGAACGGCTGACCACGGCCGAGGCCGGCGCCAAGCTGACCCTGCTGGACGGGCGGCTGCTGCTGAACGGCGCGCTGTTCCAGGCGCGCTCGCGCAACTTTCAGTTCTTCTACATCGACGCGGGCAGCGGCAGCCAGGTCATCAGCAATATCGACCGCGTGCGCATCCAGGGCGCGGACCTCGAGCTGCACTGGACGCTGGCGCCGGGGTGGAGCGTGGAAGGCGGACTGGGCGTGGCCGACAGCAAGATCGTCGAGAACGCGCGCGAACCGGACACGGTCGGCAACCGCACGCCCAAGTCGACGCCGTGGAAACT
>DASRXO010000717.1:0-3126 GCA_035654095.1 Telluria sp. | reverse complement strand
AGAACTTGTTTGGTGCTGCTTTCCTGCATGCGATGAAGCGTTGTGTTCATCAGCAGAGAGGCGAGATTATGAAGCAGCGCGCTTCGATCGTCAACCCCTATTTTTCCTCGCCGACTCAGCCAAAACTGCCGTTTCTGCGGGAGGCGAACTATAGCAAAGCGGCCGCCGGCTTGGCAAGGGCTTTCTGCGCATCCGACGGATTTGGGCGATGGCAGGTATATTGCGCACATGACTACACCTCCCTTACGTCTCCACACCCTCGCCGTCCTGCTCGCCGGCGCCGCTCCGCTCGCGCATTGCGCCGATGACCCGACACCGCCCACTGCCGTGGTGGTGGTCAGCGGCAGCCGCGTCGAACACGACAGCTTCGATCTGCCGGCGGCGATCGACGTGGTCGACGCCAGCCGCATCCGCGACGGCCAGTTGCGCGTCAACGCCTCCGAAGCACTGGCCGCGGTGCCCGGCCTGGTCGTGCAGAATCGCCAGAACTACGCTCAGGACTTGCAGATTTCTTCGCGCGGCTTTGGCGCGCGCTCCGCATTCGGCGTGCGCGGCGTGCAGCTGTTCGCCGACGGCATTCCGGCTACCATGCCGGACGGTCAAGGCCAGGCCGCCACCTTCAATCTGGACATGGCCGAGCGCATCGAAGTATTGCGTGGACCGTTCTCTGCAATCTACGGCAATCATTCGGGTGGCGTGATCCAGCTGTTCACACGCGATGGACAGGGCCGCCCCACCGTCGAAGCCAGCCTGCTCGGCGGCAGCGACGGCACCCGCAAGGCCGACCTCAACGCGCAAGGCAAGAGCGACGGCATCGGCTATGTGCTCGACACCTCGCGCTTCGAGACCGATGGCTACCGCGATCACAGCGCAGCCCGGCGCGACCAGGACTATGCCAAGCTAACCTTCGAGCCGTCCGCCTCGAGCCGGCTGACGCTGGTGGCCAATACCCTGCGCCAGGACGACACCCAGGACCCGCTTGGCGTGACCTGGTCGACCTGGCAGCGCGACCCGCGCGCCGGCGAGATCGATACGAGCGACACCCAAACGCCGAAGCGCACGCTGGCCGAGCGCTACGACACACGCAAGAGCATCGACCACCGGCAACTCGGCCTGTCGTACGAACAGCGCTTCGGCGAGGACCGGCTACGCGTGATGACCTACGGCGGCACGCGCCGCGTGATCCAGTACCAGGCGTTCTCGAAGGCGCTCCAGGCGGCGCCCAGCCAATCGGGCGGCGTGGTCGATTTCGACCGCGGTTTCGACGGCGTCGACATCAGCTGGCTCAGCGTGCGTGCGCTCGCAGGCGGCAAGCTCAGCACCACGGCAGGTATCGACTACGGCCACTCGAGCGACGCGCGGCTGGGCTTCGAAAATTTCATCGGCGCCCAATACGGCGTGCGCGGAACCTTACGGCGCGACGAACAGGACATCCTCTCCAGCATCGATCCCTACTTGCAAACCGAATGGCAGGCCGGGTCATGGGTGTGGACTGCGGGCCTGCGCCACAGCCGCCTCAAGGTCGAGGTGGACGACCGCTTTCTCAGCAACGGCAACGACAGCGGCAGCCTGAACTACAGCCACACGACACCCCTGCTCGGCCTGTTGTACAAGCTGTCGCCGGTACTGAACCTGTACGCCAGCGCGGCGCGCGGCTTCGAAACGCCGACGCTGAACGAGCTGTTCTATTCCGGTGTCGGCGGCGGCTTCAACTTCCGGCTGCGTCCCGCGACCAGCACGCACGTCGAGGTCGGCGCGAAGGCCTATCTCGGCAGCAAGGTGCGGGTGGACGCCGCGCTATTCCAGGTGCGTACCAGCGACGAACTCGTGGTCGATAGCTCAAGCGGCGGCCGCACCAGCTATCGCAACGCCGGCAAGACCTTGCGCCAGGGTGCGGAACTTTCGCTCGACGCCAACTGGGCTGGAGGATGGAGCACGCGTCTGGCGCTCACGACCTTGCGCGCGATTTATGACCAGGGCTTCGGCAACGTGCTCGCCGGCAGCCGCCTGCCCGGCGTGCCGAACGCCAACCTGTACGGCGAACTGGCATGGAAAAATGCACCGGACACCCTGTCCGCGGCGGTCGAGAGCGTGGCCAGCAGCAAGGTCTACGCCGAAGACGCCAACGCCGAAATCCCGGCACCCGGCTACGCCATCCTCAATGCACGCATCCAGACCAAACAGGACGCCGGCGGCTGGCGTATCAAGGAATTCGTGCGCATCAACAATCTGCTCGATCGCCAGTACATCGGTTCGCTGATCGTCGGCGACAGCAACAAGCGCTTTTACGAAGCCGCGCCGGGACGCAATTGGTTGGCCGGCATCAGCGCGCAGTACATGTTCTAGCCGCGGGCGGCGATCGCGGTGCCGGGGTACAAGCGGCCAAGCGTGTGCGCGACGATCTTGCTGAAGACCGCGTCGATGCGCTCGATCGCCGCATCGCTATTCGCATTGGCGCGCACGGCGTGCCATAACTTGCCGACTTCGTCCGCATGCAGGCCAATCGCGCGCTCCACTTCGGCCTGCCAGAACGCCGGCGCCTCGCCTTCCATGAAATTACCGCGGCCGCGGCCGAAGTGGGCCACCGCGAGGTAACGCAACACGCTGCCGACCAGCAGCGTCTGCAGGAATTCATCGGCGAACTGCACGGTCGCATGATTGCGGTCGGTACTGGTGTTGAAGCCCCAGGCCGCGCCCGCCAGCGTCAACGCGCCGACCACGCCGCCGATCAGCGCGCCTGCGCCGAAGGTCAGACCGCCCGCCATCAGGTCGGCGGACAGGCCGGTCGCCGCGCCGGAAATCACCGCACCCAGCAAACCGGCCTGGGTCTTGTCGACCGGCGCGCGGATCGCAAAATTCTCGCGCACGCGCGCATTGATTTTCACCGCTTCGCTCGGATCGAGCTTGTGCAACGCGAGCAAGCTGGCGGTGGTCTTGCCGATCTGCTGGTTCAGCCGCTCGATCAGCATGCCCATCGCCTTTTCCTGGCGCTGCTGCTCGGCGGTTTTTCCGAGGCCGACCGCTTTCATCGCGGATTTCAGGAAGGTCTTGCCGTCGGGTTCGAGCAACTGGCTGTCGCGCGCGGCGGCGGCCAGCAGGTCCGCGCTGAGGTGCATCGCGGCATGA
>DASRXO010000716.1:0-2113 GCA_035654095.1 Telluria sp. | reverse complement strand
AACCGTACCCACCCTACCAAAAATGCCGACCGAGTCCGTAGGGTGGGTACGGGGGGCACCCGTGCCCACGCGGCATCTAAATCCAGTACTCGGTCAGGCGCGCGGCCCATTCCTTGATGCGGTCCGACCATGGCCGGTGGTCCCATTCCTCTTGCGTGATTTCTTTCGAATCGCGCAGGTCTTCGGTGAAGGCGCTCTCCATGTCGCGCCCGAACGGCGCATCGAGCACCACCACGTTCAGCTCGTAGTTATGGATGAAACTGCGGCGGTCGATATTCGCCGAGCCGATGGTCGACCAGGTGCCATCGATCACCGCGGTCTTGGCGTGCAACACCGCCACCTGCAGCTGGAAGATGCGGACCTTGTTCTCCAGCAGCTCATGGTAGAAGGCGCGGCCCGCATGGAACACCAGGCCATGGTCGGTCACGCCCGGCAGCACCAGTTTCACCTCCACCCCGCGCTTGGCGGCCGCGGACAGCGCGTCGACGATCTGCCGGTCCGGCACGAAATAGGCCGAGGTGATGTGCACGCTCTTCTTGGCTTCCTGGATCGCCAGCACCAGCGATTTGTAGATTTCGTAGCCGCCGTCGGGATCGGAGGCCAGCACCCGCACGATCTTGTCGCCGACCGGCGCCAGCGGCGGGAAATAGTCGCTCTGGACCAGTTCGCCGCCTTCCTGCCGCACCCAGTTGTTGACGAAGGACCACTGCATCGCCGCCACCGCCGGACCTTCGACCTTGATGTGGGTGTCGCGCCAGCCGACCTTCTTGCCGTCGTTGTTGTCCGGCCGCTGGCGCGAGCGGAAGAAGGAGCTGTTGGCATAGGTGCTGCTGATGTTGATGCCGCCCGTGAACGCGACCTTGCCGTCGACCACCATCAGCTTGCGGTGGTCGCGGTTATTCAGCTCCCAGCGGCCGGGCCTCTTGGCCGGGTTCACCGGATTGAAGGCAATCAGGTGGATGCCGGCCTGCTTCATGCGGTCGAAGAAGGCCTGCGGCGTGCCCAGCGTGCCGACGCTGTCGTACATGACGTTGACGGTCACGCCCTTCTTTTGCTTGTCGATCAGCAGGTCGGCGAACTGGAGGCCGATCGGGTCCTGGTCGAAGATGTAGGTCTCGAGGTTGATGGTGGCCTTGGCCGACTGGGCCGCCGCCATCATTTCCCGCATGGTGGCCGGGCCGTCGAACAGCAGGGTTACCTTGTTGCCCGCGATCAGGGGCACGCCGGTCGCGGCTTCTTCCAGCACCGCCAGCGCCTTCATGTCGGGCGTGGCCCTGGCCCAGCGCCGCGCCAGCAATTCCTTGGCCTGTTTGGTCGGCAATTGGCCGTTGGCGGTGGCGACGGTCGGATGATCCTTGTCCGGCGGCACCTCGGCGCCGACGTCGGGCAGGGTGGCGCAGGACGCCACCACGCCGATGAACAGGAACACGGCCAGCCATGCCGCGATGCGCGAGGTCTTCATTTGGATCCCCTTGGTGTGACAGCCTCGGATGTGCCGGCTGCGAGCGTCTTCGGTCCGATAAAGAAATCGATGGGCGCGGCGAGAAAGCGCCGGCCCAAGGCCTTGAGCAGGTGTAGACCGTGCTCGAAATGGATCTTGCGCGCCCGCAGCGCCACCCACAGCGCGAGGCCGAAGCTGACCAGCAGGTTGACCGCACCGATCGCGAGGAAGCCGGCGATCGAGGTGACCGCCAGCTGCCAGCTGAGGTCGTGGTTGAGGCCGACCACCGCGGTGGCGAAATTGGCGGCCGAAAACGTCACGTGGCGGATGTCGAGCGGCAGGCCGAGCAGGTAGCCGAGGGTGCCCATGGTGCCGAGCAGGATGCCGAAAAAGAAGTTGCCCATCAGGCCACCGAGGTTGTCTTCGACATACACCGAGAGCCGGCGCAGGCGCTCGGCGCCGATCACGCGGCCCAGCCCGCGCAACTGGTAGACGCGCTGCGCCATGCGGGTGTAGAGCGCCTTGTTGTCGTAGTAGCCCGAAATCAGGCCGGCGACGAACAGGCAGACGCCGGCGATGGCCGCGTAGAACAGCGCGGGGCTGTGGATCGGATCGATGTCGTGCAGCAGGTGCAGCGCCTTGTCGGGGGTGACCAGGTGATGGCCGGCCAGC
>DASRXO010000715.1:0-2625 GCA_035654095.1 Telluria sp. | reverse complement strand
TCCAGCGTGGTCCACGACAGCCGCATGGTGCCGCTCGGCGCCAGCGTGTTGAGCGGCGCCCCGAGTCCGGCCAGGCCCTCGGCCGGCAGTTTCAGTTCGGCCGGGCTGACCTGCCATTGCGACCAGCTGCCTTTCAGGTTCACCGGCTGCGACAGGGCCTGCGGATTGTCGAACTCCATGCTGACCTGGCCGAGCAGCGCCAGCGGCGACAGCCGCCATGCGAAACGCCCCGGCAGCAGCGGCGTCACCGCCCCGCCCGCGCCCGGCGCACCGCCGATGAAGGCCGAGCCGCGCCACAGCGTACCCTGCGCATCCCCGAGAGTCAAACGCCCGCCGGTCTGGTCCTCGACGACCGAGCCCAGCCAGGCGGCCGGCAGGAAGGCCAGCACGGTCAGGCCGACCGCCAGCGCGATCGCCGCCAGCCAGAGCGCGGCGCGCTTCATTGGGCGCCCGTATTCTGGCGCAGGGTCAGCGCCGCATCGACCTGGCCGGGCGTGGCGTCGGCCGTGATGGCCGCGTCCTGCACCAGGATGCGGTGCTCGCGCCGCTCGCCGTCGAGCCAGGCCACGAGGTTGGCGAACGCGACGCCGGTCAGCTGGAGCTTGGCGTAGTCGCCGGTCATGCTCAGCTCTTTCGGCGTGATGCTGCGCGCGGCCAGGCTGGCGGTGAGCATCTCGCGCGTCATCGGCACCACCTGCGGCACCGGCTGGCGCGCCAGCTCGCCCGCTTCGAGCGCCATCGCGCGCAACTGCGCGGCCTGCTGGTTCAACTGCGGCAAGTCCTTCTGCAGCGCCGCGCGGCCGCTGAGCGCGGGGTCGATGAACAGCGCGTAGAGCAGCGCCAGCAGCAGGACCGCGCCGCCCGCGCTCAAGTATTTACGCTCCTGCTCGGTGCGCGCCAGCCAATAGACGGCGAGGCCCTGTTTGATCTGGCCGATCATGCTTGCGGCGCTCATTGGGCGGCTCCCGTGCTGCGGATTTGCCAGAGCGCCGGTCCGGTTTCGGTCAGGCTCAGGTTGCGCGCGGCAAGCGCACCCTTGAGCTGGGCGGCCAGCGCGGGATCGGCCGCTTCCGGTTGGAGTTTGACGGTCAGCGCGCGCTCGCGGTAGTCGAGCCCCGCGATCGCGGGCGGCCGCGGCAGCGCGCGCGCCGCCTCGCCGAAGGCCGCCGCGAGGTAGGTGAATTCATCCGGCCCGACCTGGCCGCCGTTGGCCTTGGCCAGCGCGATATTCTTTTTCATCTGGGCGACCGGGTCGAGGATCACGCTCTCCTTCGGATAGGCCGCCTTGAAAGTCTGCAGCATGCCCTGGCGCGCGGCGTTGGCCTCGCGCTTCATGCGCAGCCATTCGATGTTCAGGCCCGCCAGGTTGAGCAGCACCGCGGCCAAGGCGAGCCGCAGCGGCCAGCGCCAGCGCTGCCAGTCGCGCGCCTTGGCGCCGGCCGCGCCGAGCGCGGGCACCAGGTCGAGCGTGGTGGTCTTCGAGCCGGCGATCCAGTGCGCCCAATGATCGGCTTCGAGCGCGATGGCGGGACTCGCTTCGGCCGCCAGCGCCTGGTATTCGCCCAGCTGCGCGGCCGGCACGTAGAGATGCAGCGGCGAGTCGCCGGCCAGCGCGCGCACGGTGTGCAGCGCCACGCCGGGCGGGCTGTCCATCGCCAGGCCCAGGCCATGGTACAGGCCGTGACGCAGGGTGATGTCGCGCGCGCCGATCGCGGCCGACACGCTGCCCGGCTGGATCGGCAGGCACAGTTGGGCCGGCAGCGCGGCGACCGTGCGCGCGCCTTGCGCCAGCAGCGCCTTGACCAGCGGCTCGAGCCAGTTGCGCTGCACCACCGCGATGCTGCGCATGCCGTCCGGCGTCTGCGCGGGCGCGGCCACCAGCACGCATTCGGCCGGGTCGCCCAGCACCAGTTCCTCGACCAGTCCGGGCAAGGCGGCCTTGAGGCGCACGGCCGACAAGGGCGGGGTCTTGACGTTGAGCAGGGTGACGTCGGCCGCGGCCAGCAGCAGCACCACGCGGCGGCTGGCCGCGACCAGGTCGCCCATGCTGCGCAGCGCGCCTTCGCCCTGCTGCACGAGGGCGCCGCCGTCGGCCACCAGCGCGAAACGCGCGAGGGCACCTTCGCCTTCAGCGCGGGCCGGATGCCGGATGTATAAAGTAGTCAAACAGTCTCGCTTTCGTTCTCAGTTTTGCCGCACCCACAACACCGTCGCGCCGGACGGCCCACCCGGCACGACCGCCACGCGCGCAATCAGCGCTTCGGCGTCGAGCGCCGCACGGTCCAGCCGCACCCGGCTCAAGACCAGGAAATAATCGCTTCTTACGGCCGCCGCGCCGTTGACCGTAGTACGCTCGCTCCCCAGCATCGCATTAAAGTACGAGATGTCCTGGAAGGGCGCCTGCTTGCGGCGCACCACCAAGGCGTTCGCTTCCGATACCGAATAGTTCTCGATCACGGCGGCGATCACTTCCGGCGGCGCGGTGTTCACGTTCACAGAGGTACGCACCGGCAGCACTATCGCATACTCGCGCAGGCGCGCCACCATGTCCAGCGTAAAACCGGGCACCGCCAGCAGGTCGTCGAGCTGGGTCAGCGCCATCGGCTTGGCCGTACTTTGCACCAT
>DASRXO010000714.1:0-12279 GCA_035654095.1 Telluria sp. | reverse complement strand
AGCGATGCGGTGTCGGTGACGATAGGCGGCAGCGGCAACTTGAAGAGCGGTGGCGGCGCGGCCGGCAAGCTGTCGGTCTCGATCGGCGGCTCGGGCGACGTGCAGCTGGGCCAGCTCAAGACCAACGAGGCCAGCGTGCGGGTGGCCGGTTCGGGCGAAGCCACGGTATGGGCGCGCGATTCGTTGAGCGTCACCATCGCCGGCTCCGGCGACGTCAATTATTACGGCGATCCGAAGATCAGCAAGACGGTGGCCGGTTCGGGCAGCGCCAAGCGCCTGGGCGGCGCCCCGCGCTGACCCTTGCGCGCGGACTGCGCCTCAATGCTGCTGTGCGGGACCAGCGGCCGGCACCACCTCCAGCACCGGCGCCGGGGTCTTGAGTTTGGCGCCCGGCGCGGACGGGATGTCGCCCCATTCCACGCGCCCCTTGTCGCACTGCTGGATCACCTTGAAGTAGTACTTGCCCGGAATCTCGGGCAGCTTGACCTGCATGCTGAATTCGTCGTGCTCTGCGTCGGGCAGCGGGCCGCCCTTCCAGCTCACTTCGCGCACCGCACTGGTGATGGCGCCCTGGTCCGTGGCCAACGGCGTGTTCAGCGCGCCGCTGGCGGTGCTGACGTTCCAGCCGGGCTTGGGCATCGGCTTGGCGCCGGTGACCGCTTCCGGCAGCACCACGGTGACGCCGTTGGTCGCGCTGCCGTCGCAGCCATGCCCAACCCGGAAGGTCAGCATCTGGTAGGCGCCGGCGGGCGCGCTGCTTTGTTCGAGGGTGATGTGGGCGTGCGCCAGCGGTGCGGCGAAGGCGGCAGCGAGGAGCAGGATCGATGATTTCATGGCGGCATGTCGGCGAGTGGCTCAGTGCTGGGGACCGGTGTAGGCGATCGGTTTGACCGGCACCGTGAGCGTCGTGTTCTGGCGTTTTTTGTGTTTGTCTTCCAGCACCAGCGTGAGCGTAATCGCCTCGCCGTCCTTGAGCTGGCGCTTCAGGTCGAGCAGCATGATGTGATAACCGCCCGCGGCAAGACTGACAGTCTTACCGGCCGGCAGGTCGATACCGTCGACCTGCCCCATGCGCATGGTCTGGCCTTCCATCGCCATCTTGTGGATTTCGGCGCTGCCGGCGGCCGGCGTGCTGACCGCGACCAGCCGCGCATCGGTGGTCGAGCTCAGCTGCATGAAGGCGCCGGTGCTGGTTTGCTGCGGCACGGTGGCGCGCACCCAGGGCTGGCTGACGCTGACCTGCGCGCTGGCGCCGGCCGCCAAGGTGATCGATGCGATCAAGGCGAAGAACTGTTTTTTCATTGTCGTTCCCTGAATGGAAAAATATTATAGCGCAGCCGGCCCCATCCCTCCCGCAGTGCCGCCACGGCAATCGTTTCATGAACGAAAGTTCATCATTCACTCACCGCTTGTTAACCTTCCATCTGCCAGCATGAAGCGCATAACCCACACGGAGACCTCCGCATCATGAGCAGCATGCATCTGGCAATACTTTTCTTATCTTCCATCATGGCGGGCCTGGCCAATGCGATGGCCGGCGGTGGCACGTTCTTCAGTTTCCCCGCGCTGACCTCGGGCGGCTTGTCGGCCCTGCTCGCCAACGCGACCAATGCGGTCGCCGTCACGCCGGGCCATGCGCTCGCGGCGCTGGCCTACCGCGACGAACTGGGACGCTCGAAAAAACGCCTGCTGGTCCTCGGCATTTCCTCGGCGCTGGGCGCGATCGCCGGCGCCTGGCTGCTGACGCGCACCTCGGAAGATACCTTCAAGAAGCTGGTGCCCTGGCTGCTGCTGTTCGCCACCGTCAGCTTTGCCGGCGGCCCCGCCCTGCAACAACAGATCAAGTCGCATAAGACCGGCGCCATCCCGACCGCGGCGCCGAGCACCGGCATCGTGAGCGCCGTCAGCTATTTCCTGGCGAGCATATACGGCGGCTATTTCGGCGCGGGCCAGGGCATCGTGCTGATGACCATCCTGACCTTGACCGGGGTCGACAATGTGCAGGAAGCCAATGCGCTGAAAAATGCGATCGCCACCATCGTCTCGCTGATCGCGGTGATCGTCCTGGCATCCAAGGGCCTGATCGTCTGGAAGTATGGCCTGCTGATGATCGCCGGCGCCACGCTGGGCGGCCTGTATGGCGGCCGGCTCGCCAAGCGCCTCGACAAGAAGACCCTGCGCACGATCGTGATCGTCATCGGCACCCTGCTGACCGCCTGGTACTTCTACAAGAGCTAGGCGCCCTGCCCGGTCAGCGCTCGGCCTTGAACGGCGCGCGCTCGACCAGCACGGTCTCGACGCTGTCGGTCAGCCAGATCTGGCCGTCCTGGATCGTGCATTGCAGCTGCATGTTGCGCTGGGCCAGCTTTTCGAGCTGGGCGCTGGCCTCGGCCGGGATGTTGATCACGGTGAGGTTCCTGGCCCGTTCCAGCTTGTTCGCGATCTGCTTGTACCAGATATGGCTGGTCGCGCTGTAGGTGTACACGATCACCTGCTCCGAGCGCCCGCAGGCCTTCATCAGGCGCTTCTCGTCGGGCTGGCCGACTTCGATCCACAGCTGGATCGCGCCGGTCAGGTCTTTCTGCCACAGGTCCGGCTCATCGGTGTCGAACAGGCCCTTGGTGAACGTCAGCGCCTCGTTGGCGTGGATCGCAAAGGCCAGCAGGCGGATCATCATCCGCTCGTCGGTCTCGGACGGATGGCGCGCGAGCGTCAGCGCATGGTCCTGGTAATAGTTGCGGTCCATGTCCGCAATCTGCAGATCGGCTTTGTAGATGGTAGCTTTGAGGGCCATTGATGCGCATGCCTTTAGGTGTGTGGCTTATTTGAAGACGACAGTCTTGTCGCCGTTTTGCAAGATGCGGTGCTCGACGAACCACTTGACGGCGCGCGCCAGCACCACGCACTCGACGTCGCGCCCGATCGCCGACAGCGCGTCGGCATCCATCGCATGGTCGACCCGTTCGACGTCCTGCTCGATGATCGGGCCTTCGTCCAGGATGCCGGTGACGAAATGGGCGGTGGCGCCGATCAGCTTCACGCCGCGCTGGTGCGCCTGCGCATACGGCTTGGCGCCCTTGAAACTGGGCAGGAAGGAATGGTGGATATTGATCGCCTTCCCCTTCAGGGCCTCGCACAGGCCGGGCGACAGGATCTGCATGTAGCGCGCCAGCACCACCAGGTCGACCTGGTGGGTCGCCATCACGTCGACGATGCGCGCTTCCTGCGCCAGCTTGGCCGCCTGGTCCGCGCCGGCCGCCAGCGGCAGGTGGTGGAAGGGGATGTTGTAGCTGGCCGCGAGCTGGTAAAAATCCATGTGGTTCGACACGATCGCCGGAATCTCCACCGGCAGCAGCCCGCTCTTGTAGCGGAACAGCAAGTCGTTCAGGCAGTGGCCGATCTTCGACACCATCAGCATCACGCGCGGCTTGGCGCCGGCGTCGTGCAGCTGGCCGCTCATGCCCATCTCGCCGCACAGGACGGCGAAGGCGGCGCGCAAGGCGCCGTCGCCGACGCTTGCGTCTTCCAGCGCGACGTGCACGCGCATGAAGAACAGCTTCGATTCGGCGTCGCCGAACTGGGCCGAATCGATGATGTTGCAGCCATGCTCGGCCAGGAAACCGGACACGCGATGCACGATGCCGCGCTGGTCGAGGCAGGACAGGGTCAGGATGTATTCCGGGTACGTCATGAGTGGTCGCTGGGAAAAGATGGTCGGGCTAGCCTGGCATTGTCGCACGCGCCTTGCCTCCAGTGGAAAATAGCACGACCGTTCAACTTTCCGGTATAGTGGACCGCATCCCGCCACACCAGCAAGGAGACGCCATGCCGACGACCGCAACGACCAATCTGCAATTCCGCCTCGCCGCGCGTCCGGTGGGCTTGCCGAAGCCGAGCGACTGGCAGCAGGTGCGCGAGCCGCTGCGCGCGATCGGCGACGGCGAGCTGGTCGTCAAGGCGCTCTACCTCTCGCTCGACCCGGCCATGCGCGGCTGGATGAACGAGGGCAAATCGTATATCCGTCCGGTGGCGATCGGCGAGACCATGCGCGCCGCCGGCGTCGGCGTGGTGACGGCCTCGAACTCGCCGAAGTTCGCGGTGGGCGACCACGTCTCGGGCGCGATCGGCGTGCAGGAATACTGGGTCGGCGCGGCCGACGACAAGAGCGCGGCCCTGTTCAAGATCGACCCGCGCCTGGCGCCGCCGACCGCCTGGCTCAACACGCTGGGCTTGCCCGGCATGACCGGCTACTTCGGCCTGCTCGACGTCGGCCAGCCGAAGCCCGGCGAAACGGTGGTGGTGTCGGGCGCGGCCGGCGCGGTCGGCATGGTGGTGGGCCAGGTCGCCCGGCACCTGGGCTGCCGCGTGGTCGGCATCGCGGGCGGCAAGGACAAGTGCGCCTTCGTGGTCGAGGAACTCGGCTTCGACGCCTGCATCGACTACAAGAACGGTTCGGTCAGGGAGGGCCTCAAGGCACACTGCCCGCAAGGCGTCGACATTTACTTCGACAACGTGGGCGGCGAGATCCTCGACACCGTGCTCACCCGCATCAACCTGAAGGCGCGCATCGTGATCTGCGGGGCGATCTCGCAATACAACAGCACCGTGCCGGTCAAGGGCCCGGCCAACTACCTGTCGCTGCTGGTCAACCGTGCGCGCATGGAAGGCATCGTGGTGTTCGATTACGCCGCGCGCTTCCCGAGCGGCGTGGCGGCGATCGCCAAGTGGCTGCAGGAAGGCAGCTTCAAGAGCGTCGAGGATGTGGTCGAGGGTCTTGAGAACTTTCCCGATGCGCTGCTGATGCTGTTCGAAGGCAAAAACTTCGGCAAGCTGGTGCTCAAGGTCGCGGAGCGCTAAGCCCGCCGGCCGAAGCGCTGCGGCAGGCCGCCTGCCGTGGCGGTCTGCGTCGTTTTTTCCCGCCCACCCCCTCCCCCTATTGACCGAACGCGTCCACGCCTAAAGTTCCGTGAACTTGGCGGCGATGCGCACGTCTATCCCTTGCTCATTCAGGGCATGTTCACCCTTGCAGAAGCGGTGTCTCTTCCATTGAATTACGTCGAGGTAATCATGCAATCGTTTATCAACAATTCCATCATGAGGTCGCAGCTGGAAACCCAGCTCAACTTCATGAACGAGCTGTACCAGAAAACATACGACGCGCTGCGCAGGGTGATGGAACTGAACGTGCGCGCCACCCAGCAGGCGATCGAGGATTCGATCGAGGCGAGCCGCCAGCTGATGGCTTGCAGCGACCCGGTCCAGCTGGTCAATACGGCGATCGGCCAGGTCAAGCCGGCGGCCGAGCGCGTGCGCGATTACCAGCAACAACTGATGGGCGTGCTGACCGGTTCGCAGTACGCCCCCCGCCAACCCGCTTAAGGAGCTTGCCATGTCTGCAGATAAACAAAAGGCGCCATCGGCCATCGACGCGCTGGAATTGCTCAAGGCCGACCATGAGCGCGTCATGAACCTGTTCCGCGAATTCGACACCCTGCGCGGGCGCGACGACGACGACGAGCGCAAGAGCGCGCTGGTGGACGAGATCTGCTACGAGCTGACCTTGCATACGATGCTCGAGGAAGAAATCTTCTATCCGGTGCTGCGCGCGGCGGTCGGCGACGACGACCTGATGGACGAAGCCGACGTCGAACACGCCGGCGCACGCGAGCTGATCAGCCAGCTCGAAGTCATGTACCCGGGCGACGACCATTTCGACGCCACGGTCACGGTGCTGGGCGAGGAAGTCGAGCACCACATCGCCAAGGAAGAAGGCGAGATGTTCGAGGCGGCGCGCAAGGCCGACCTCGACCTTGGCGAACTGGGCGAACAGCTGGCGGCGCGCAAGGAGGAGCTGGACGAAGACCTGTCCTCGCCGGCCACCTCGATCGATGCGATGGAGCCGCGCAGCAACGTGCGCTGGCCGACGCGTCCGCCCAACTAAGGCAGGGAGGCGGAACTATCGAAGTGGCCGCCTCTCTAACCCTACGAGCGCATCCATACCGGCGCTCGTGATTTTGAATGTAGGCAGAGCTTGAGGCAGAGCACACAAGGAGATCGACATGGCGACAAGCAAAGATAGTGGCGGCGGCAAGGGCAGCAGCTCCGGCAGCGCGCAAAAGAGCGGCGGCGCCAAGCGCGGCTTCGCCGCAATGGATGAAAACCAGCAGCGCGAGATCGCAAGCAAGGGCGGCCAGGCTGCGCACCAGAAAGGTACGGCGCACGAGTTCGACTCGGAAGAAGCGCGCCGCGCCGGCCAGAAAGGCGGCGAGGCCGTCAGCCGCGACCGCGAACACATGGCCGACATCGGCCGCAAAGGGGGGGAGAGCCGCCAGTCGGCCAACCGCGCCGCCGCCAGCAGTGGCACGGCGTCCAAAGGTAGCCGCCAAGGCAAGAACGAATAAGCGTGCGGCTACGCTAGCCGCGCCGCTCTCCCGCATGTCGTGGGCCGGGCCGGGAACCGATTCCCGGTCCGGCCTTTTTTTGTCTGTCGCGTTCGCAGTGCAGGCGCCGCGATCTGTGATACATTGCGGTCCCTATGCAAAACCTGAAATACCTCAGCGCCTATTCCGAGCAGACCCGCGCCCAGGTCGCGCAGCTGATCGCGCAGGACAAGCTGGGCGAGGTGCTGCGCACGCGCTATCCGGCGGCGCACGGCATCCGCACCGACAAGGCGCTCTACGATTACGTGCAGGCGCTGAAGACCGAGTTCCTGCGCAATGCGGAGCCGATCAACAAGGTCGCCTTCGACAGCAAGATCCACGTGATCAACCACGCGCTCGGGCTGCACACCACGATCTCCCGGGTGCAGGGCAACAAGCTGAAAGCCAAGCACGAGATCCGCGTCGCGACCATGTTCAAGGACGTGCCGCTCGCGCTGCTGCGCATGATCGCGGTGCACGAGCTGGCGCACGTCAAGGAGAAGCAGCATGACAAGGCCTTCTACAAGCTGTGCACCTACATGGAGCCGCATTATCACCAGTACGAGTTCGACCTGCGGCTCTACTTGACCCAGCTCGAGCTGTCGGGCGAACGACTCTGGGGCTGAGCGTCCTCGCCCGCCTGACGCGCGGCGGCCTGCAAGCGGGCGACTAGCGCATCGGCCTGCGCGTCGACCAGGATCAGCGCCGCGTGCTGCGGCCGCACGAAGCCCTCGCCCTGCAGGTGGCCGATGAAGCCGAGCAGGCCATCGTAAAACCCGCCCACGTTGAATACCCCGACCGGCTTGGCGTGGATGCCGAGCTGGGACCAGGTCAGCATCTCGAACAGCTCTTCCAGCGTGCCCATCCCGCCCGGCATCGCGATGAAACCATCCGACAGCTCGGCCATCATGGCCTTCCGTTCGTGCATGTCCTGGACCACGAATTGGCGCGTCAGGCCGGTGTGGCCGACCTCGCGCTCGAGCAGCGCGCGCGGGATCACGCCGGTCGCCTCGCCGCCGAGGCGCAGCACCTCGTCCGCGATCGCCCCCATCAGGCCGACCTTGCCGCCGCCGTAGACCAGGCCGATGTTGCGCTCCACCAGCGCGCGCCCCATCGCGCGCGCCGCCTCCGCATACAGCGGCTTGGCGCCGAACGAGGCGCCGCAATAGACTGCGATCGACTTCATTCGTCCTCCAGCTCCTGTTTCGCGGCTTCGACGTCGAGCCGCTCCGTCGCATCCTTGACGTCCACCGCGGCGGCCTGCCGGTACAGCCCGACCGCCTCGTCCATTTTCTTCTTGCCCTCCAGCGTGACCAGCGCGTTGGCGTATTCGATACGCCCGATCGCCGAATCGGGATTCAGCTCGAGCGCCTTCCTGAACGCCTTGTAGGCCTCTTCCTTCTTCACGCCGTAGGTCAGGCCGCCGATCATCGCGCCCACGCTGCCGATGATCTCGGCGTGGAAGGTGCCCAGCGCGATGTGGGCGTCGGCATGCGCGGGCGCCAGCTTGATGGTCTTGTCCAGGCTCGCGCGCACCTTGGGCGCGATGCCCTGGGCCAGCGCCTTGACGATCGAAATGCCCTGCGCGTAACGGCCCAGCGCATACGCGTGCCAGTACCAGGCGGCCGCGTTGGCGGGCTGCTCGTCCTGGTGGCGCTCGCAGCGCTCGGCCACGCACTCGAACGCGGCGATCTTCTTTTTCTCGCTCTTTTCGAGATAGGTCGCGTAGATGCAGCTGGCCTTGTGCGCGACCGCGTAGCCGTCGATGCCGGCCGCCAGCCCGAGCGAAACAGCCTGCTCGAAGTCGCCGGCGTGGAAGGCGATCCAGGCGTCGACCAGCGCCGCCTTCTTCGGAAACGGCTCGGCGTCGCCCAGGTGCAGGCGCGCCCAGGCTTTCTTCAGGCTGGCGGCGGTGTGGACGTAGGCCTCGTCGGCGTACGGGAATGGGGTCCATGCCATGGCGGTCTCCTAGTTGGATATGAGCTGCTTGAGGTACTCTTCCGAGAGTTTGTCGAACAGCAGGCGGGTGTCGCCGCGCAGGTAGGGGCCGACCAGCGACAGCACCTGGTAGCAGCCGCGCGCCAGCGCATCCGACATCGCCTGCTGCTCGGTGTATTTGCGCGGATTGCGCACGTATTCATACGACAGCCAGTAGGTCGCGACCACCACCATATTGGTCGCCATCGCGCCGATCTCGGCGTCCGAGGCCTGCAGCGATTGCTCGCTGCGCAGGTCTTCGCACAGCTGGCGCGCGACCTTGATCTTGTGCGCCAGGATCAGCTTGAAATGCAGCTCCAGCTTGCGGTTACGCGACAGCAGGTCGTTGAGGTCGCGGTAGAAGAAGCGGTAGCGCCAGATCAGTTCGAACATCAGGTGCAGGTAGAGCCAGACGTCTTCGATGTTGGAGCGGCGCCCGTCCGGCACCGTGAGGATGCGCTCGATCTCGGCTTCGAACTGGACGAAGATCGAATTGACGATGTCGTCCTTGTTGCGGAAGTGGTAGTACAGATTGCCGGGCGAGATATTCATCTCTTCGGCGATGACGGTGGTGGTGATGTTCGGCTCGCCGAATTCATTGAACAGGCGGAGCGACAGTTCGAGGATGCGTTCGCGGGTGCGGCGAGGAGCTTTTTGTAGCATGGCGGGCGGTCTCGATGTTATCTGCTGCAAGCATAACACCGTCCGCCACGGCAAGCATAACACCGTCCGCCACGGCGTGGGCACGGCAAGCCGTACCCACCCTACGCGGCGGGCTTGCGCGCCACCGCCTTCTTGGCCGCGGCCTTCTTCACGGCCGGCCTGGCGGCGGTCTTGACGGCGGCCTTCTTCGCGGCCGGCTTGGCTGCTGGCCTGGCCGCGGCCGGAGCCTTGGCCGACAGCGCGGCGACCGCCTTGCTCAACTGCTCGATGCGCTTGTTGAGGGCGTCCATATCCTTCTGGGTCGGCACGCCGATGGTGGCGAGCGCGCGTGCGACGCGGTCTTCGAACACCTGCTCCAGCTTGTCCCAGGAACCCGAGGCCTGCTTGCCGACGCCGTCGGCGACCTTCGACATGGTGCCGGTGACTTCCGAGACTTTGTCGCCGGCCATCGAACGGGTGCGCTTCTGCAGGTCGGTGCCTTCCTTGACCAGCTTGCTGAACACGCGGCCGCCCTCTTCCTGCGCCTTGGCGAACGCGCCCAGGCCGGCCTGCCAGATCTGGTGCGCCGAAGCGCGCACCGCACTCGCCAACTGCGTGTCTTCGTCTTTTGCCAATGCCTTCAGTTTCTTTACCATGGTGAGCTCCGTTTTGTGGTGGTTCCGAAAATCGGTCGTCCTTTTTTGATCCAGCCATTTTAGGCAGCAAAACTAGAGATCGGGTTCTAAACGCTTGGAGAGCCGGTTCTAATCGCCGCGCGGCGCAACACTGCTATGATTCGCGCAGCTGTTCAGATACTCGACCAACCGGGATAGGGAGACAAGCATGCAGTATTTCGTCACTGGAGCGACTGGGTTCATCGGCAAGCGTTTGGTCAAGAAGCTGCTGGCGCGTAAAGGCAGCGTGGTCCACTTCCTGATGCGCGAGGCGAGCCGCGACAAACTGCCTGCCCTGCTCGAATACTGGGGCGTCACCAAGGCGCGCGCGATCCCGGTGTTCGGCGACCTGCGCGCGCCGAAGCTGGGCGTATCCAGGGACGACATCAAGCAGCTGGCCAAGAGCGTCGACCATATGTTCCACCTGGCCGCGATCTACGACATGGCGGCCGACGCCGAGGACCAGGCCGCGGTCAACGTCGAGGGCACCCGCCACGCGGCCGATTTCGCCAATGCGATCCAGGCCGGCTGCCTGCATCATGTGAGTTCGATCGCCGCCGCCGGCATGTTCGAGGGGATCTTCCGCGAAGACATGTTCGACGAAGCCGAGGGTCTCGACCATCCCTACTTCGCCACCAAGCACGCCGCCGAAAAGATCGTACGCGGCGAGACGAAGGGCGCCTGGCGCGTCTACCGCCCCGGCCTGGTGGTCGGCGATTCGAAGACCGGCGAGATGGACAAGGTCGACGGCCCCTACTACTTCTTCAAGCTGATCCAGCGCATCCGCCAGTTGCTGCCGCCGTGGATGCCGACCATCGGCATCGAGGGCGGCCGCATCAACATCGTGCCGGTCGATTTCGTGGTCGATGCGATGGACCACATCGCGCACCAGCCCAAGCTGGACGGCCAGGCCTTCCACCTGACCGATCCCGATCCGATGCGGGTCGGCGAGGTGCTCAATGTGTTCTGCCGCGCCGCGCATGCGCCGACCATGAGCATCCGCATCAACGCCGCGCTGTTCGGCTTCATTCCGAAATCGGTCAAGAAGGGCATCATGTCGCTGACCCCGGTGCGCAGGCTGCGCGACGCGATCATGAAGGACCTCGGCCTGCCGTCCGACCTGATGGGCTTCGTGAACTACCCGACCCGCTTCGACAGCCGCGAGGCGACCCGCGCGCTGAAGGGCAGCGGCATCGCCTGCCCGCCGCTCGATTCCTACGCGGCGCCGGTCTGGGACTACTGGGAGCGCCACCTCGACCCCGACCTGTTCATCGACCACACGCTGCGCGGCCAGGTGGCCGGCAAGGTGGTGCTGATCACCGGCGGCTCCTCCGGCATCGGGCTGGCGGCGGCCCACAAGATCGCCGAGGCGGGTGCGCTCACCATCATCTGCGGGCGCGACGAGGACAAGCTGGCCGAGGCGAAGAAGGAGATCAAGGAGCGCGGCTTCGACGTGATCACCTACCAGGCCGACGTGGCCGACATGGCCGATTGCGACCGCTTCGTGCGGCTGCTGATCGACAACCACGGCGGGGTCGACGTGCTGGTGAATAACGCCGGGCGTTCGATCCGGCGCGCGATCGAATCGAGCTACGACCGCTTCCACGACTTCGAGCGCACCATGCAGCTGAACTACTTCGGCTGCCTGCGTCTGACCATGGGGCTGCTGCCGACCATGATCGCGCACCGGCGCGGCCACATCATCAACATCTCGTCGATCGGGGTGCTGACCAACGCGCCGCGCTTCTCGGCCTACGTGGCGTCCAAGGCGGCGCTGGAGGCATGGACCCGCTGCGCCTCGTCCGAGCTGTCGGACGTCGGCATCAAGTTCACGACCATCAACATGCCGCTGGTGCGCACCCCGATGATCGCGCCGACCAAGATCTACCAGAACGTGCCGACGCTGGCGCCGGAGGAAGCGGCCGACATGATCGCCGAGGCGATCGTCTACAAGCCGGTGCGGATCGCGACCCGGGTCGGCGTGTTCGGCCAGGTGCTGCATGCGCTGATGCCGCGCGTGGCGCAGATCGTGCTCAACACCACCTTCCGGATGTTCCCCGATTCGGATGCGGCCAAGGGCGGCGACAAGAAGGCGCCGCAGATGTCGTCCGAGCAGATCGCCATGCAGCAGCTGCTGCGCGGCGTGCACTTCTAAGAAGGGGTGCCGTCGCTGACCGCAAGCGGCGCGCGCCCGTGCACCTGGTTGTGCAGGCGGAAGCCCTCGCGGATGTTCTCGCGCAGGACCGCGCCCTTCCACGGCTTGGTGTAGAAGCGGTCGATCGCGCCGTGGTTGATGGCGGCCATGATCGGCGTCAGGTCGGCATACGCGGACAGCATGATCCTGAAGGTGTCCGGGCACAGGTTCTTGACCCGCTCCATGAACTCGGTGCCGCTCATCATCGGCATGCACTGGTCGCACAGGATCACCTGCACCTTGTGGCGCGCCAGGATGTCGAAGCCCTCGGCCGCGGTCTGTGCCGTCAGGATCCGGTAGCCGTCCTGCGCCAGGAAGTCCGACAGCACGTCGAGCATGAACACGTCGTCGTCGACGATCAGCAAGGTCTGCT
>DASRXO010000713.1:0-2298 GCA_035654095.1 Telluria sp. | reverse complement strand
TTTCCCCCGCATCCCGGCCCGATTCCATGTCCACACCGCACAAAAACAAGACCCTGGCCACCCTGCTCGCCCTGCTGCTGGGCGGAGTGGGCGCTCACCGCTTCTACCTGAAGGGGAGTGTCGACAAGCTGGGGCTGGCGCACCTGGCCTGTTTCCCGATCGCCGGCCTGATCTACGGCCTGCTGCCGGAGGCGAACTGGTTTTACAAGCTGCTGCCGGTGCTGCTGTCGTATTGCGTGGGCTTCATCGAAGCGCTCGTCATCGGGCTGACGCCGGACGACAAGTGGGATGCGCGCGTCAATCCGGCCTCGGGCCGCCAGTCGGCCTCGCAATGGCCGCTGGCGCTGCTGCTGGTGGGCACCATGCTGGTCGGCGCGACGGTGGCGATCGCCACCATGTCGCGCCTGTTCGATTTGCTGTACACCGGCGGCGCTTACGGTTGATCCGCGTGGGCACGGTGAACCGTACCCACCCTACGCACTACACCGGCGGCGCTGACGGCTGATCCCACTTTGGCGCCGTAGGGTGGGTACGGTTCACCGTGCCCACGCGGCTACCGGTGCGGCGGTTTCTTGCGGTCGTCGCGGGCGCGCTGGACCGGGTCGACCGACGCGCGCGCGAACTGGTGCACGCCGCTGGCCGAAACCGCGCCCAGCACCAGGCTGGCATCCCAGCTATCCCCTGCCCGCATCATCAGCGGCGCCGGCAAACCGTCGACCGCGGCCGGGTCGATCCAAGGCTCGATCCGCTGCAGCACCAGCTTGATGCGCGGCTTGATCGCGGGTTCGGCGATGCGCCCGCGCTCGCCCCAGGCCACGACCAGCTGCGCGCCGCTCATCCCGTCCACATACTTGTTGGTGAAGGCGAGGTCGTATTGCACGCCCTGCCGGTAGCTCATCATGAATTCCTCGTTCAGCATCGCCAGGTCTTCGCGTGAACTGCTGTTGCCGACGATGGAATACGCGTAATCGTCCGAGGCGCGGTCGCTGCCGAAAAAACGCCCGACGTCGGCCGCGGTATAAGCCTTCTGCACATCGGTCGGCGTCGCGCCCTGGTACAGCACCTGGCCCAGGCCCTTCATCTCCGCCGAGGTCAGCGGATACTGGGCCGCCAGCGCATCCGACGCCAGCGCTCGCGCGTTGAGCCGTCCCACCACATTGGCCCAGATCGACTGGGCCGGATCCAGCGTACGGTCGCTGGGCGGGAAGTAATCGCCGGCATGCGCGAGCTCGTGATACATCAGGTGCCCCAGGTCGAATACCAGCTCGTCGACCGTGCGCGCGAGCCGCGTGGTGGCCGGGAAGCTGCGCCGCGCGTAGGCATTGTTCTTCACCTGGCGCGCGAAGGTCGAGTAGTTGAGCGCATCGGCATACGCGAGGCGGTAGTCGGGCACCTCGGTCACCACGTCGCGCTGTTCGGGCGTGAGCCAGAGGTTGCTGGCGTCGACGTAGATCGCGCCGGTGGCCGGCGTGTAATAACTGGGCCGCACATGCGATCCGATCACGATCGCCGAGGTGGCGGCCAGCAGGCGGCGGAAGTCGCCCTGCGGATCTTGGGTGAGCAGGAACTGCTCGAAATTCGCGCCGAGGAAATCGTGCGAGACCAACACCCGCCCCATGATCTGGGCCACGCTCGGCACCGCGCCCGCGCCGGCTTCGGCCTGCAGCAGCGGCAAGCTGCCGGCGCTGCACAGGTTGTTCTTGCCCGTGTCGTCGTAGTACAGGGAGAGATCGTAGGCGCAGCGCACCAGCACGCCGGCATAGGCGCTGGCCGCGCGGTAGGGATGGACCCGCTCGGTCGTATCGAACAGGGCGCCGGCCGGCGGCGCGGGCTGCGCTTCGACGCCGACCGTGACGTCATCCTGGTCCTGGCGTCCGCTGGTGGTGGTCAGCGTGGCGCGGAACTTGAGCACCGTGTCCGTACCGACCGCGGGCGCGGTGAACATCAGCAGATGGTTGTCGCTGGTGTCCATCTTGACGCTAGGGCCGGACAACTGGGTCCACACGATGGTGTTGACCGCGTCGCTGCCGACCAGCACCGGCCAGGCGCGCAGCGAGGTGTCGGCGCCCGGCCGCACCGCATGGTCGGCGCGCACGGTGATGTAGCTGCCGGCCGGCGCCGCGCCGATCACGATGTCGGCGCTGGCCGAGGTGCTGCTGCCGTCGCTGAGCTGGACGTCGGCGCGCAGGCGCACGGTGCCGGCGGCCGCGGTTTCCAGCGCGATGGTCGGGCTGCGGGTGGCGAGCATGGTCACGGCGGGGCCGCTGACCTGGGTCCAGCTGACGTCGGCCAGCCGCG